>DASUYB010000160.1 GCA_036377595.1 Longimicrobium sp.
CTGATCCCAAGCTGACGTCATCCTGAGGCCGGCCAGACCGTAATCAGCGTCTGCGCAAGCGTTTGCAGGCCGAAGGATCTATAATCGCGGCAGCACGAGATTCGGTGGGACGCACCTATACTTCACCCGGAGTTGGTATCAGCGAATCATAATGCGCGAGAGGCTCCCGCGCCGCTTGGCGAGGGAGCCTCTCGTCGTCCGTCACCGCCGGATCAGGAGCCGCCCAGCCGCTCGCGGATCAGGCGGGTCACCTGCTCGGGATTGGCCGTGCCGCCCGTGCGCCGCATCACCTGGCCGACGAAGAAGCCCAGCAGCCCCGTCTTCCCGCCGCGGTACTCGTCGGCCTTGGCGCCGTTCGCGGCGATCACCTCGTCGACCACGGGCGCCAGCGCGGCCTCGTCGCTCACCTGGCGCAGGCCCAGGCGCTCGACGATGTCGCGCGGGTGGCCGCCGGCGTTCACCATCTCCGCCAGCACCTGGCGCGCGGCGGTGCTGCTGAGCGTGCCGTCCTCCGCCATCACCGCCAGCTCGCCCAGCTCGCGGCCGCCGAACGGCAGGTTGTCGACGGTGCGCGAGCCGATCTCCCGCGGCAGCTCGTGGATCATCCAGTTCGCCGCCGCCTTGGGCGACGCGCCGGCGGCGACCGCGTCCTCGAACATCATCGCCACCGTCAGCTCGCGCGTCACGCCGTCCAGCTCCTCGGGCGGCAGGCTCATCTCCGCCGCGAAGCGCTTCCTCCGCTCCTCCAGCTCCGGCGAGCGCGGCGTGTCCTCCGCGGGCGCACGGCTACGCGGCTTCGCCGGCGCCGCGTCACCCGCGGGCGGGCGTGGCTCCTTCTTCCGCTCCTGCCTCGGCGCGGCCGCGGACGGCGCCGCCTTCGCCCACGTGTCGCGCAGCGTGACCGTGCGGTTGAAGACGAGCGCGTCCGCGGTGGACTCGAGGATGTCCGAGCAGAAGTAGCCCACGCGCTCGAACTGGTAGCGGCTCCCCGGCGGATCGCCCAGCACCGACGGCTCGATCAGCGCGTCGGAGACGACCACCAGCGAAGCGGGATTCAGGTAGTCCTTGAAATCTCCCTCTTGCGCGTCCGGGTCGGGGACGGTGAAGAGGCGGTCGTACAGCCGCACCTCGCAGCGCACGGCGTGCGGCCCGGAGACCCACTGGATCGTGCCCTTCACCTGCCGCCCGTCGGGCGTGTTCCCGCCGCGCGTCGCGGGGTCGTAGGTGCAGCGCAGCTCCACGATCTCCCCGCGCTCGTCCTTCACCACCTCGTCGCAGCGGATCACGTAGCCGTAGCGCAGCCGCACCTCGCCGCCGGGAGAGAGGCGGTGGAAGCCCTTCGGCGGGCTCTCCATGAAGTCGTCGCGGTCGATGAACAGCTCGCGCGAGAAGGGGAGGGGCCGCGACCCCTCGTTCGGCACGTCGTGCGGCCAGTAGGGCGCGTCCAGCTCCTCCGTCCGGTCCTCGGGATAGTTGGTGAGGACGACCCTGAGCGGCTTCAGCACGCAGAGCACACGCGGCGCGCGGCGGTTGAGGTCGTCGCGCATGGCGTGCTCCAGCCGCGCGATGGGGATGCGCTGCGGCGCCTTGGTGACGCCCGCGGAGTCCCAGAACCCGCGCAGCGCCTCGGGGGTGCACCCCAGCCGCCGGATCCCGGCGATGGTCGGCATGCGGGGGTCGTCCCACCCGGCCACGTAGCCGCCCTTCACCAGCTCCAGCAGCTTGCGCTTGCTGGTGATGGTGTACTCCACGTTGCCGCGCGCGAACTCGTACTGGCGCGGCCGCGCCGGCGTGCCGCCTTCGGAGCGGACGAAGTCCTGCCACGCGTCCACCACCCAGTCGTACAGCGCGCGGTTGATCTCGAACTCCAGCGTGCAGAAGGAGTGGGTGATCCCCTCGATGGCGTCTTCGATGGGGTGCGCGTAGTCGTACAGCGGGTAGATGCACCAGCGGTCGCCCGTGCGGTAGTGGTGCGCGTGGCGGATGCGGTAGAGGATCGGGTCGCGCAGCAGCATGTTGCTGGCGGCGAGGTCGATCTTCCCGCGCAGCACGTGGCTGCCGTCGGCGAACTCGCCGGCCTTCATGCGGCGGAAGAGGTCCAGGCTCTCCTCCGGCGGCCGGTCGCGGAAGCGCGTGGGCCGCCCCGGCTCGGTCACCGTCCCGCGCGACTCGCGGATCTCCTCCTCGCTCGAGCCGTCGACGTACGCCATCCCCCGCATCACCAGGAACTCGGCGAACTCGTACATCCGGTCGAAGTAGTCGGCCGCGAAGTACAGGTGCTCGCCGAAGTCGCACCCCAGCCATTTGATGACGTCGATGATCGACTCGACGTAGTGCACATCCTCGGTCTCGGGATTCGTGTCGTCGAAGCGCAGGTGGAAGCGCCCCCCCGTTTCCGCGGCGATGCAGTAGTTCAGCGCCACCGCCTTGGCGTGCCCGATGTGGAGATACCCGTTCGGCTCCGGCGGGAAGCGGGTGATGACGGTGTCGTGCTTCCCCGCGCGCAGGTCGTCGGCCACGATCTGGCGGATGAAGTCGAGCCCCTCGCGCTCCGCGAACGCGGCGGCGAGGGGGTTGAGCGCGGTGGCGGTGGTCGAGTCCACGTTGGTTCCGGCGATGGTCGGGTTGCGCGGCAAGTCCGCGTCCCCGGCGAGTTTCGGGGAACCGGGAGAATAGCGGAACCGCGCCGGTTCTACAACGCTTGGCCGCTTCGCCGCGAAACACGCGCTTGAGGCAGGAATTCCGTTCGCGCGGTGGCCTCTTTGCGCTCCCTTAGTGCTCTCCCGCTTGACAACGTCTACAGCGTGTACAGATTCATGGCACCCGAGCGACGCTCCTGCGCACCCGCACCCGATCTTCCCAGTGGAAAGCTACGAGTTCGTGATTCCCGGACGCCCGGTGTCGGTGCATGCACGGAGGACGCCTGCATACCAGGCGTGGAAAGAGACGGTGCTCATGACAGCCCTCGACAAGTGGCCGGGAATCTTCCCGTTCACGCGCTTCGATGCGTACCTCACGATCGTTTTCGTAAGCGAGGAGCGCTCCCGGATCGATGTCGACAACGTCATCAAGCCGATCCAGGATGCCTTCACCGGCTTCTACTACGGCGACGACGAGATGGTCAGCGACGTGTCGGTCCATCGGCGCAGGTGGGAGGACGAGGTTGCCGACGAGGGCCTTCCCAGGCTCCTGCGTGCCGCCTGGGAGGACCGCATCGATTGTGTGTACGTGCGTCTGGAGACCACCCGGAACCTGAGGGAACTGCTATGATCGCCGACGAAATCACTACGATCGTCGATGCCGTCACGGCCAAGGTGAAGCGGCTGCGTGCGCGCTGGGAAGCCGAGGGTTTCGAGGTGATCGAACACCCGGGGCCGGACGACTTCCCGTTCGAGGTCGGCTACTTCGGCCGCTACCGGCCAGCGATGCTCGCGCGGCGCGGCGACGAGGTCCATGTGTTCGAGGTGCGCGATCCCCGGCGCATGTCGGCGGATCGGCTCATCCAGCGCTCCGACGAGATTCGAAAGCACCCCGGCTGGCACTTCTACCTGGTTTCTCTGGAAGACGTGGTGCCGTTCGACGCACCGGGAAACCAGGGGGAGCCACCCTCCTGGGAATCGCTCGGGAGGCGCGTCGAAGAGGGGATCCGTCTTCCGGCGCGTGTGTCACCGGGCGTCGCGCTGGTGGGGCTCTGGTGCGCGCTGGAAGGCGTGTTGCGGAGAATCGCGGTGGACCACGCGGTTCCTGTGGACCTCCTTCCCGCCGCTTCGCTTATTCCGATCCTGCACGACCAGGGGCTGATTCCTGCCGAAGCGTACCAGTCGCTGCAAGACGCCCGCGAGGTGCACCGCCGGATCGTGCACGGCTACGATGCGCCCGCCGACCTTGTCTCCAGTGCTGTGCGGCACGTGATGTACTGGGTGCAGGCGCTGCTCCCGACGCCTGCTGACGCTGAGCAAGCGGCCTGAGTCAAGGGGAGGAGCCGACGATCGACCCTCCCACGTTCCCCGCGCGAGCCCGGCCGGAGCTGCTCCGGCCGGGCTCGCGTGCGTCATCCGGATTGCGCCGCGGCGTTCGCGCGTGGTGCTACTGGCAGATGGCGGGGCAGCAGGACCCGAACTGGCCGCAGGTCTGAAAATCGGTGCGGCAGCCCTGCGTGTAACAGTCGATCTCGCTCCACCCGCAGCTGTCGTACAGCGTGTCCTGGGGGAAGCACGGATTGGCGGGGGTCAACTCCTGCGCCCGCACGGTGCCTCTCGGAGCGCGCGGTCCGGCGGTCGAGAACGACTCCACCCGCAGCGTGTCCAGCGCGAGCTTCCGCTTCTTCATGTCGGCCTCTCAATGCGCTCGGGTTTCCGAAATCACCTGTTTGCATCCAATATGCGCCGCAATCTGATCCGCGCAAGGCAGGCGTACCGGAGCGCTCCGCTCCCCGTTCCCACCGCCAGTCTGGTAGCGCGCCGCGGGGCGGTGTAACTTGGCGCCGCCACTCGTGGCGGGACGTCTTCCCACCTTTCTGCCATCCCGATTCCCATGGCGCTGCCCACCGGCCCGCAACCGTCCGGCACCCTGCTGTCGCGCATCGCGCGCGTGCGCTTTCCGCACCCGCTGATCCTGCTGGTGGGCGGTGTGCTGCTGGCCGCGCTGCTCACCTGGATCCTCCCCGCGGGCGAGTACAACCGCACGCACGACCCCGTCACCGACCGCGACGTGGTGGTGGCGGGGACGTACCACACCGTCAGCCCGCAGCCGGTGGGGCCGTTCGACGCCATCGTGGCCATCCCGAAGGGGATGGTCGACGCGGGCGACGTCATCTTCTTCGTGTTCCTGGTCGGTGGCGCGTTCGCGGTGGTGGAGAAGACCGGCGCGCTGACGCGGGGGATGGACGCGCTGCTGCGCCTCCTGCGCGGCCGCGAGTCGCTCGTCATCCCCGTCGTGTCGCTGGCGTTCGCCACGGGCGGCGCGCTGGAGCACATGCAGGAGGAGATCATCGCCCTGGTCCCCGCGCTGCTGCTGCTGACGCGGCGGCTGGGCTATCCGCCGCTGGTGGCGGCGGCGATGAGCATCGGCGCGGCGGTGGTGGGGGCGGCATTCGGGCCCATCGACCCGTTCCAGGTGGGGATCGCGCAGAAGCTGGCGCACCTCCCCGTGCTCTCGGGCACCGGGTTCCGCGTCGCCTTCATGCTCCCCGCGCTGGCCGTGTGGATCTGGGGGACGATGCGCTACGCGAGACGGAACCGCACCGAGCCCGAGGCCATGGGCGAGGACGCCGGCCGCGCCGCGGGAGGGCGGACGATCGCGATCCTGCTGCTGATCCTGCTGGCCTTCGTGGTGTTCGTCTACGGCGTGTTCGCGCTGGGGTTCGACTTCAAGCAGATGGCGGCGGTGTTCTTCGTGATGGGCGTGCTGGCCGGCCTCTTCGGCGGCCTGGGCGTGGGGGGGACGGCGGAGTCGTTCGTCGATGGCTTCCGGGCGATGGCGTACGCGGGGCTGCTGATCGGCTTCGCGCGGGCCATCACCGTGGTGCTGGAGCAGGGGAAGGTGGTGGACACGGTGGTGAACGCGCTGTTCACGCCCTTGGCGAACGTCCCCGTTCTCGCGTCGGCGGGGGGGATGATGGTGGTGCACACGCTGGTGCACTTTCCCGTCCCCAGCGCCAGCGGCCAGGCGGTGCTGACCATGCCCGTGCTCGTGCCCCTGGCAGACCTGCTGGGGATGGCGCGGCAGGTGGTGGTGCTGGCCTACCAGTACGGCGCGGGGATGTGCGAGATGGTGACGCCCACCAACGGCGCGCTGATGGCCATCCTGGCCGCGTGCGGCGTGCCCTACGAGAAGTGGATGAAGGTGATCCTGCCGCTCTGGGCAGTGCTCTTCGCCCTCGGCTTCGTCGCCGTGGCGGTGGCGATCGCCATCGGCCTGACGTGACGCGAGACGCTCGGCGCGGGTGATGCCGATCCGAGCTGGAGCGATCGAGCAGGAAGCACAGATTTAACAATCCGGCTCCGACGGTCACCAAGCGCGCATTCACATCCACAAGACCTCGATCTTTCTGCCGCGGCGCGTGCAAATGCTCGCGCCGCTTCGTTTTTCCCACCGGGGAAGCAGATTCGCCGCTCGCGCCGCAGGCCTGCATCCGGCAAGAAATCCCCAACGAAGGCTTTACACTTCCTCTTCACAGGTTTAACATCTATCTGCCGTCGATGTGTTATTTGTGTTAACCCACTTCGTGGAGGGACGAATGAGCTGTTTCGACGCCTACCCGTGCGACGTACACGAGTACGCGCTCAAGGGCCCGCAGGTGGAGCCGGCCGCCAGCTACTGGAACTTCTGCCCGCAGCTGCGCCTGGTGTCCATCAAGGAGCTGCTCACCATCACCGACGATCCCTCCAACCCCGGCTACTTCCCACCCTATCCCGACCCCTGCACGGCCGAAGGGCAGGACATCATCAAGAAGGAGATGGAGGAGCTGCTGATCCTGCAGAAGCTGCGCGACGAGCCATGCAGCCTGGTGAACGACACCGGCGGCTGCCCGCTGCTGACCGACAGCCCGTGCAAGCCCATCGACAAGCTGCCGATGGCGTTCGGCTGCCGCGCGCCCATCAGCCGGCTGCTGAACCTGCAGCCGCCGCCGCTCGGCGCCGTGGAGGTCACGCGCCTGCCCGGGCAGCAGGTGATCCGCACCGGGCGCGGGCTGGCGCGCGCGTTCGAGAGCGAGACGCCGGGGCTCTTCCATCGCCACGCGCTGAACTACCTGATCACCACGCGCACCTGGTCGCCGCCGCGGCAGGCGCTGATCTGGGCGGCGCTCGACATCGCCATCGCCAGCGCGCTGCAGGCGGCGTGGTACTACAAGTGGCTGAGCCCGCGCGCGCTCACCTCGCGCCGCGAGCGGCCCATCGAGTACGCCGTGCGCAACGGCATCCCCCTGACCGTGCTGTACGACCGCCCCGACGAGCTGAACCCGATGTACTACACCTGCCCGGACGGCCGCCCGTGCGCGCCGAACCCGGCGTTCAGCCCGGGCACGCCGCGGCACCCGGCGTATCCGTCGGGGCACAGCACCTACTCGGGCGCGGCCAGCACCATCCTGGCGTACTTCTTCGGCAACGACGCCACGCCGGGCGTGCTGGGCAACTGCATGGTGGGCAGCACGATCGGCCAGGAGCTGCGCAACATGGCCGACAACATCGGGATGGCGCGGCTGTGGGCGGCGGTGCACTGGCGCTCGGACCACGAGGCGGGGGAGAAGCTCGGCCAGGTGGTGGCGTGCCTGGTGCTGCGCCAGCTGGCCAGCATCTGCGGCGGCGACTTCGACCTGTGCCCGCCCAACCAGCCAGTGTTGCCGCAGTGCAAGTGCGACGACCAGCCCAACCCGTGCCCGGACGACCCGCCTCCGCCGTGCGACGAGCTGAAGGCCGCGGCCGAGCACTGCGCGGCCGGGTGCCCGCCGTGCGGGTCGAGCTTCGACTTCCTCCCCGACCCCTGCGGGCCGGTGGTGAAGGCCGATGCGGCCACCGGCGTGGCCGGCACGGCGAGCGTGCAGCAGACCGGCGCGTGATCATCGCGAGCCGGTGAGGAGGAGTCGCACGGAGGGAAGGGAGGATCGCGGCGCGTCCGGCACCTCCTCAGCCGCCTCGATTCCCTCCGTGCGGCACAATCTCTCACGGTGAACCCGGGCCCCCGCGCATCCCGCGCGGGGGCCCGGCTCCTTCCCCCGTTTACGGACTTGAGGGATGGCTGCGCATCCCCACCGCCACATACATCGTCCAGAACCTCAGTCCCCGCAGCGCGACCGACCATCGCTAACTGCGTCATCAGGGGAGATGGGTGCAGGGCGAGCGCACGTGCTGTCCGCCATCTCCCGCCAGAACGGCCGTCGGCCTGGCTCCTGCTGCGGGCGCGGATGAGCTACGACCTGAGACATTCGCGGGCGTGGACCTTGCCCGGCACTCGCGCGGTATCTGCATCCGCCCGGGCCGCGGGAGACGACGCCGTGGCCGCAACGACCGACCGCAACCACATGCGCAGCATGACCTTTCGAATCACGGCCCCGCTTGCCGTGCTCGCCCCCACCCTCGCCGCGGCCTGCGCCGCCGCGGGGCCGGCGCCCTCTCCCGCGCCCGCGTCGCCACCGGTGATCCCCGTCGCTACGGCGGAGATGGTGCCGTTGCCGCGCGACGTGCACTCGTTCGCCCGGCCCGAGGTGGCGCGCGTGACGCACGTCGACCTCGATCTCCAGACCGACTTCGCGTCGAAGACCCTCTCCGGCACAGCTTCTCTCGATGTGCAGGCGGCGCCCGGCGCGGGCGAGATCGTGCTCGACACGAAGAGCCTGGAGCTCCAGGGAGTGACCGACGCCGCCGGCCGGCCGCTGCAATGGTCGCTGGGAACGGCGGACTCCATCCTCGGCCGCCCGCTCACCGTCGCCCTGCCGGCGGGGACGCGGAGGATCGTGGTGCGGTACGCGACGACGCCGGGCGCCGCCGCGCTGCAGTGGCTATCACCCGAGCAGACGGCGGGGAAGCGCCATCCGTACCTGTTCTCGCAGGGGCAGGCGATCCTCACGCGCACCTGGATCCCCACGCAGGACAGCCCGGGGATCCGGCAGACGTACGCCGCGCGCATCGCCGTCCCCGCGGAGCTGAAGGCGGTGATGAGCGCGGAGATGCTGACGCCGGAGGGCGAGCCCGCCGCGGATGGCCGCCGCGCCTTCCGCTTCAAGCTCGATCACCCTGTCCCGCCGTACCTGATCGCGCTGGCGGTGGGGGACCTCGCCTTCCGGCCGCTGGGCCCGCGCACCGGCGTCTGGACCGAGCCCGCGGTGCTCGAGCGCGCCGCGAGCGAGTTCGCCGAGCTGGAGAAGTTCGTCGACGCGGCCGAGGGACTGTACGGGCCCTACCGCTGGGGCCGCTACGACCTCCTCGTCCTCCCGCCGTCGTTCCCCTTCGGGGGGATGGAGAACCCGCGGCTGACCTTCGCCACGCCCACCGTGCTGGCCGGCGACCGCTCGCTGGTTTCCCTCGTGGCGCACGAGCTGGCGCACTCGTGGTCCGGCAACCTGGTGACCAACGCCACCTGGGCCGACTTCTGGCTGAACGAGGGGTTCACAACGTATTTCGAGTACCGGATCATGGAGGCGCTGTACGGGCCCGAGCGCGCCGCCATGCTCTCCAGCCTGGGGTGGCAGGAGATGCAGCAGGCGGTGCAGGAGGCGGGCGGGCCCACCGCGCCCGACACGCGCCTGCACCTCGACCTCACCGGCCGCGACCCCGACGAGGGGACGACGAACATCGCCTACGAGAAGGGCGCCGCCTTCCTGCGGACGATCGAGCAGGCGGTGGGGCGTGCGCGGTGGGACGCGTACCTGCGCTCGTACTTCGACCGGCACGCGTTCCAGCCGATGACCACGGAGGAATTCCTGGCCGACCTGCGCGCCAACCTGATCCGCGGCGACAGCGCGCTGGAGCGGCGCATCGACCCCGACCGGTGGGCGTTCCAACCGGGGATCCCGACCAACGCCGTGCCGCCGCGCTCCGACGCCTTCGCGCGGGTCGAGGCGCAGGCGCGCGCGTTCGCCGCGGGGACGCCGGCCGCGCGGCTGCAGACGGCCGGGTGGAGCACGCAGGAGTGGCAGCATTTCCTGGGCGCGCTGCCGCAGCGGATGACGCCCGCGCAGCTGGCGTACGTCGACCGCGCCTTCGGGCTGTCGGCGCAGGGGAACAGCGAGGTGCTGTTCGCCTGGCTGATGATCGCCGTGCGCCACCGCTACGAGCCGGCGCTTCCCGCGCTGGAGCGCTTCCTCACCACGCAGGGGCGGCGCAAGTTCGTCCGCCCGCTCTACGCCGCGCTGATGGAGCAGGGCGAGTGGGGCCGCGCGCACGCGCTCCGCATCTACCGCATCGCGCGCCCCGGCTATCACTCCGTCACCTCCGGCTCGGTCGACGCGATCGTGAAGTAGCTGGAGAAGAGGTCTCACGCAGAGGCGCAGAGGATGCGACGCCTCTGCGTCCTCTGCGCCCTCTGCGTGAGACTCAAGATTCCGTGGGGATGATGGAAGCCGGACCCGAGGGGTGGAAATCTTCCCCGGGTCCGGCTTAGTTTTCCCGCTTCGTCCTGGTTTCAAAACGGCGATTTTTCAGAGGAAGATACAGAGCATGGCAGACCAGGTCCGCGTCCGCTTCGCGCCCAGCCCCACCGGCTACCTGCACGTGGGCGGCGCCCGCACGGCGCTCTTCAACTGGCTCATCGCCCGCAAGCTGGGCGGCGTGTTCGTGCTGCGCATCGAGGACACCGACCGCGAGCGCAGCACCGACGAGAGCACGCGCACCATCCTCGACGGGATGACCTGGCTGGGGCTGGGGTGGGACGAGGGCCCGGTCCACCAGGCCGACGGCTTCCCGCGCCACCGCGCCGACGCCGAGCGCCTCCTGGCCGAGGGGAAGGCGTACCGCTGCTTCTGCACCCCCGAGGAGCTGAACGCGAAGCGCGAGGCGATGGGGAAGGAGTACCGCTACGACCGCGCCTGCATGGCCATCCCCCGCGCCGAGAGCGACGACCGCGCCGCCGCCGGCGAGCCGTTCACCGTGCGCTTCCGCGTCCCCGAGGGCACCACGGAATGGGACGACGTGGTGCACGGGGTGACGACGTTCGACAACGCCAGCATCGAGGACTTCGTCGTCCTGCGCACCGACGGCACGCCCATCTACAATATGGCCGTGGTGAGCGACGACATCGACATGCGCATCACCCACGTGGTGCGCGGCGACGACCACATCGCCAACACGCCCAAGCAGATCCTGCTCTACCAGGCGCTCGGCGCGCCCGTCCCCGTCTTCGGCCACCTTCCCATGATCCTGGGCGAGGACGGGAAGAAGCTCAGCAAGCGCCACGGCGCGACGGCCGTCGGCGATTACGCGCAGATGGGGATCCTCCCCGAGGCGCTGTTCAACTTCCTGGCGCTGCTCGGCTGGAACCCGGGCGACGAGCGCGAGGTGATGGAGAAGGAGGAGCTGGTCGAGGCCTTCTCGCTCGAGCGCATCAACAAGAAGGCGGCGGTGTTCGACACCGAGAAGCTGCTGTGGATGAACGGCCAATACCTGGCGCAGAAGACGGCGGAGGAGCTCCTCCCGCTGGTCGTGCCGCAGCTGGTGGCCGACGGGCTGGTGTCGCAGGCCGACGCCGACGCGCGGCCGGAGTGGCTGGCGCTGTTGGTGGACGTGCTGAAGGTGCGCTCGCGCTCGACGCTCGAGATCGCGCCGCAGGCCCGGCCGCTGCTGGGCGACGCGGTGGAGTACGACGAGGCGGCGGTCGCGAAGCACTGGAAAGACCCGGCGACCGCGGAGCGGCTGCAGGCCGTCCGGGACGTTCTTGCCCGGCTGGAGCCGTGGACGCCGGAAGCGATCGAGCCGGCGCTGCGCGAGACGGCGGAATCCGTGGGCGTGGGGTTCGGCAAGGTGGCGCAGCCGCTGCGCGTGGCGCTCACCGGAAGCGCGGCCAGCCCCGGAATCGACGCCGTGCTGTGGATCATGGGACGCGAGCGCGCGCTGGGGCGGATCGACGCCGCGTTGGGGCGCATCGGGAGCGGCGCGGGGGTCGAATAGAAACTGTTGACAACGTTTGTACCCGCTCCTAAGTTGCGTTCTGGCGCCGGATAGCGCGTAAACGGACCGCGCGGGCGCCCATTGGTTTTGTGTGCGGAGCACCCGCATCCGGGGCGGAACGTGTGGTGGGGAGGGGGGTGCGCAGTCCGTCTGTGTATCTCCCTTCGTTCGTTTTTCTGCCGTCTTTCCTCTTCTGGCACATCCGCGGCCGGGAAGTTTCCGCCGGCACCGCGACCTCGCACGAATACACAGCGGTCCACAGGAGGCAGCCATGCCCGAGCCGTTGACCAAGATCGAGCGCAGGATCTACAACTACCTCGTCGACTACCTGAAGGAAAACACCTACCAGCCCAGCATCCGCGAGATCGGCAAGCGGTTCGGGATCAAGTCGACCAAGACCGTTTCCGAGCACCTGCAGGCGCTGGCCGACAAGGGGCACATCGAGCGCGACGCCAGCCGCAGCCGCGGGGTGCGCATCGTGGGGATGAACCTGTTCCCCGCCGTGCTCACGGCGCCGCTGTACGGGAAGATCGCCGCGGGCACGCCGGCGCTGCTGCGCGACCATGTGCGCGACACCTACGAGCTCGACCGCAAGCTGGTGCCCAGCGCCGACGCGTTCCTGCTGGAGGTGAAGGGCGACAGCATGGTCGACGCGGGGATCGACGACGGCGACCTGGTGGTGGTGGAGCCCGTGCCCGACGACGACGTGCGCAACGGCGAGATCGTGGCCGCGCGCGTCGACGGAGACGCCGCCATCAAGCGCTTCTTCGCCAAGGACGGCAAGGTGATCCTGGAGCCGGCGAACCCCGACTATCCGCCGATCCTGGTGCACGAGCACGACGACTTCACCGTGCTGGGGCGCGTCACCGGCATGTTCCGCCGCTTCGAGCGCGAGAAGATGGCGGTGCACGACTGAGCGCCCGCGCCGATGGACGCTGTGCGGCCCCCTCTCTCGTCCGCGGGAGAGGGGGCCGTCGCATTGGAGTGCGTGAGTGCGGAAGTGCGGAAGTGCTTGACGGACGATCGCGATGCCTCGCGCCAATCCCCGCCACCCGCGAATATGTCATTCCGAGCGGAGCCGCCCGGTCGATGCTGCGTCCGCGCCGATGAGCGCGGCTCCCGAGGAATCTGTGCCCTGTCGCCGCACCGAACTCTGCGGTTTCGCCACGAAGAAATCCCACGACCATGACGGTATGACGGAAGAGCAGGGAAGGGGGGCGGAGACGGAGATCGCCATGGCGGACGACGAGCGGTGGATGCGGCTGGCGCTGGACGAGGCCGCCGCGGCCGAGGCGCTGGGCGAGGTGCCCGTCGGCGCGGTGATCGTGCGCGGCGGCGAGGTCGTCGCCACCGGACACAACCTGACGCACACGCTGCAGGACCCCAGCGCGCACGCCGAGATGGTGGCCATCCGCCGCGCCGCCGAGGCCATCGGCCACTGGCGCCTGCTGGACTGCACGCTCTACGTGACCCTGGAGCCGTGCGCCATGTGCTCGGGCGCCATCGTCCTCGCCCGCATCCCGCGCCTGGTCTATGCCGCGGCCGACCCCAAGGCGGGGATGAGCGGCTCGCTGGAGAACCTGGTCCAGCACCCGAAGCTCAACCACCGCGTGGAGCTCGTCGCCGGCGTGCTGGCGCAGGAGGCGGGAGACGTGCTGCGCGCCTTCTTCCGCGCGCGGAGGAAGCGGCCGCGCGCCGACCAGCAGGAGCCGCTGGAGTGACCCGCGGCGGTCCGGATCTCCACGCTTCTGCGCGCGGACGAGGCTATGGGACGGTGACCATCATCCCCTGGATGGGCGTGAGCTGCAGATCGAACTGCGAGGTGCGGGAGCTGACGATGAAGCCCTGCACCGCCAACGCGTCGAAGGTGGCGCCGCCCGCCAGCCGGATCTCGATGAACCCGGAGACCAGCGTCTGCGGCATCCCTCCCGCGGCCACGATCAGGTCCTCGATGCGGATCAGCGTGCGCTTCACCAGGGGGATGCGGCACGGCTCGCACACCACGGCTCCGCCGGCGGCCCGGATGGGCGCCGCGTTGGTGTCGTAGAGGAAGAGCTGCAGCTCGCCGGTGCGGTAGGAAAGGATGTACAGGTTGGTGTCGAAGGTGTTGAGCGTGTTGGTGATGCTCCCGGCGCGCTCCACGAAGTGCGGGAACACCATGCGGGTCTGCGCCGGCAGCGGCGCGGCGATGGACACCATGACGCAGATGGCGAGCGTCAGGCGGGTGCGGAGCTTCATGGTTCCCTCCATGCATCGAGTGAAAAGCGGACCATGGAATGCGCGCGGGCGCGCGCCCTTCGACGAAGGAGCGATCCGGCGTGCGGCGCAAGGAAAACGTGCGCCGCGCCGCGCCGAACGAGCCGCCGCGGTCCCGTCGCCAGGCCGTCGTCCCCCGCGCCCGCGGCCCTCGTCCGCTTCGTTGACACCCGCCCCCGCCACGGGCTAGCTTTCCGCATCCCGGACACACCCCCGCGCCGCACTCCGCTCCCGCACCAGATGTCCGAACCGACGCGACGTTCCATCATGGACGCCCCGGCCGTGGAGCGCGCCCTGCAGCGCATGGCCGACGAGGTCGTGCGCCGGGCCGGCGGCACCGGCGAGCTGGTGCTGGTGGGCATTCACCGGCGCGGCGTCCAGCTCGCGGCGAAACTGGGTGAAGAGATCGAGAAGCGCGGCGACACCCGCGTGGCCACCGGCTCGCTCGACATCACCCTCTACCGCGACGACCTCATGGTGGTGGGCCCGCGCCCGGTGGTGGGCCAGACGCGGTTGCCGACGGGCGGGATCGACGATCGCACCATCTGCATCGTCGACGACGTGCTGTACACGGGGCGCACGGTGCGCGCGGCGCTCGACGAGCTGGCCGACTTCGGCCGGCCGAGCCGCACGCTCCTGGCCGTCCTGGTGGATCGCGGGGGACGCGAGCTGCCGATCCAGGCCGACGTGGTGGGCGAGCGCGTCGACGTGCCCGAGGGCGGGCGGGTGGAGGTGATGGTGCCGGAGATCGACGGATCGCTGGGCGTGGACCTGGTGGAGGCGGGCTGATGGCGCAGGAGCTGGTCAACCCCGCGCTGGGCAAGGACCTGATCGGGCTCGAGGAGCTCACCCGCGAGCAGATCACCGCCATCCTCGACACCGCCGAGACCTTCAAGGAGATCAGCGACCGCCCCGTGCGGAAGGTCCCCTATCTCCGCGGCCGCACCGTGGTCAACGCCTTCTTCGAGAACTCCACCCGCACCCGCGTCTCCTTCGAGTTCGCCGAGAAGCGGATGGGCGCCGACACCGTCTCCATCTCCACCACCGGCAGCTCGGTGCAGAAGGGCGAGACGCTGGTCGACACCGCGCGCAACCTCGAGGCGATGCGGATCGACATGGTCGTCATCCGCCACGGCGCCTCGGGCGCGGCGCAGTTCCTCGGCCAGCGGATCCGCTCCAACGTCATCAACGCCGGCGACGGCAAGCACGAGCATCCGACCCAGGGCCTGCTCGACATGTTGACGCTGCGCGACCGGTTCGGGCGGCTGGAGGGGCTCAAGGTCGCGATCTGCGGCGACATTCT
>DASUYB010000161.1 GCA_036377595.1 Longimicrobium sp.
CAGTGCCCAGTGCCCAGTGCCCAGTGCCCAGTGCCCAGTGCCCAGTGCCCAGTGCCCAGTGCCCAGTGCCCAGTGCCCAGTGCCCAGTGCCCAGTGCTGAATGGGGTGGTGGTGCGGTTCGGATGGGAGAGATCGGTGAGGCCGCGGGCGGCCCCCTCCCCCGGCCCCTCCCCCGCTGCGCAGGGGAGGGGAGAACTCAGTGCGGAGATTGGATCGGCGCGGGGATGGTGCCGTGGACCTCGCATCACACACGAGGTGCGAAGCGCGAGGTAGCCCGCCCGCCGCAGTCGAAGTTACCCCCTCCCGTTATCGGGAGGGGGTACGCGGCCCCAGCCGCGGGGGGAGGGTCCACGGATGCCGGCACAGCGCGCCGAACCCGCGTCCGCGCAAACGTTTGGCATCGCTGTCAAGGCGTTGACCGGGGCCGTTCGCTGCGTTACCGTTCGGGATTCCAGGGAGGGGATTTGATCCGGAGCATGACGGGGTTCGGCGAGGCGCGCCGCGACACGCCCGCGGGCACCCTGCTGGTCGAGGTCCGCACCGTCAACCATCGCCACTTCAACGCGAACCTCCGCGTCCCCCAGTCGCTCGCGCGCTGGGAGGCGGACATCCGCGAGTGGCTGCGCGCGCACGTCTCCCGCGGCCACGTGAACGCCGCCATCCGGCTCGAGGCGCCCGCCGGCACCCCGCGCGGGCTGAAGCTGGACGAGGAGCGGGTGCAGTCGTACCTCGCGCTCCTCAACCAGCTCCGCGACCGCTTCGGCGTCTCCGGCACTCCCGACCTGCACACGCTGGCCCGCTTCCCCGACGTCTTCGTCCGCGACGAGGGCGAGGACGTGGTGATCGAGGCCGACGACCTCCGCGCCGCCGTGGAGGACGCTGCGCTGGCGAACGTGCGCATGCGCGAGGGCGAGGGCCGCCGCCTCCACGACGACCTCGAGGGGCGCATCGCCGCCATCGAGGCGAACCTGGACCAGATCGCCGCGCTGGCGCCCGAGCGGCTGGTGGCCGAGCGCGACCGGCTGCGCAGCGCCATCGCCGAGCTGGCGGGCGGGGTCGCGGTCGACGAGCAGCGGCTGGCGCAGGAGCTCGTCTACACGGCCGAGCGGCTGGACATCAACGAGGAGCTGGTGCGCTTCCGCGCCCACAACGCCGCCTTCCGCGAGCTGCTGGACGCCGACAGCGCCGAGCCCGTGGGCAAGCGGCTGGGCTTCCTCGTCCAGGAGATGCACCGCGAGGCCAACACCATCGGCTCCAAGGCCAACCACGCGGGGATCGCGCACCGCGTGGTGGCCATCAAGGAAGAGGTGGAGCGCCTCCGCGAGCAGGTGGAGAACGTGGAGTGACGGACGGCGAGGCGCCCTTTCCGCTCGTCCTCTCCGCCCCCAGCGGCGCGGGGAAGAGCACGCTCGCGCGGCTGCTGCGGAAGCGGAACCCCGACGCGCTGGTCTTCTCCGTCTCCGCCACCACCCGTCCGCCGCGGCCGGGAGAGCGCGACGGGCGCGAGTACCACTTCGTGGGCCGCGACGAGTTCCTGCGCATGCGCGACGCGGGCGAGCTGATCGAGTGGGCGCCGGTGCACGGCAATTTCTACGGCACGCCGCTCAGGAACGTCCGCGAGGCGCAGGCGCAGGGGAAGCACCTGCTGCTGGACATCGATGTGCAGGGCGCGCGGCAGATCCGCGCGGCGCTTCCCGAGGCGGTGCACGTCTTCGTCCTTCCCCCCACCGGCCCGGCGCTGGTGAAGCGGCTCTGCGGGCGGGGGACGGAAAGCGCGGAGGTGCTGGAACAGCGCCTGCTCAACGCCGAGGACGAGATCCGCGCGGCGCCGGAGTTCGACTACGTGGTGGTCAACGACGTGCTGGACGCGGCGGTGCGGGAGCTGGAGGCGGTGCTGCGCGGGCGCGCGGGGCCGCCGGGGTCGAAGCCGGGGCTGGACGGCCGGATCGACCGGCTGTGCGAGGAGATCGAGCGCGAGCTGGGCCCGGGCGGGCCCGTGGAACGTCTACGACAGGGAGGAATGCGATGAGGGTGGTCACTCCGGGCCAGGCGGCCCGACACACCGGCAGCAAGTACCTGGGCGTCCTGGTGGCCGCGAAGATGGCGCGCCACCTGAACGAGCTGCGCCGCGGCGAGCTGATGGAGGACCCCACCGTCTCGGGCGCCGAGCCGCGCGAGAAGCTGACCACCGTCGCCCTCGAGCAGGTGCGGCAGGGGACCACCGAGCACCGGCTGGTCAAGCGGCGCCGCCCCTCCGACGCGCTGTAAGCCGCCGGTGGCCGGCGCGCGCGAGGCGCGGCGTCCCTTCGCGGGGCGCCGCGTGCTGCTGGGGGTGACCGGGGGGATCGCGGCGTACAAGGCGGTGCAGCTCGCGCGCGACCTGGCGCTGGCCGGCAGCGGCGTCGACGTGGTGATGACGGCGGGCGCGCTGGAGTTCGTGCGCCCACTGACCTTCGAGGCGCTCACCGGCCGCCCCGCGCACACCTCGCTCTACCCGTCCGGCGACCCCAACCTCCACATCCGCCTGGCGCGCGAGGCCGACCTGGTGCTCGTGGCCCCGGCCACCGCCAACTTCCTCGCCCGCGCCGCGCACGGGATGGCGGACGACCTGCTCGCCGCCGTCCTCCTGGCGACGGACGCGCCCGTGGTGCTCTGCCCCGCGATGAACGACCGCATGTACGCCCACGCCGCCACGCAGGACAACCTGCTGCGGCTGCGGGAGATCGGCTACGTGCTGGCCGGGCCCGCCGTCGGCCCGCTGGCCTGGGGCGAGGGCGAGGGGCCCGGGCGGATGCTGGAGACGGACGAGATCCTGGCGTACGCCGGCCGCGCGCTGGAGCGGCAGACGCTCTCCGGGCTGCATGTCCTCGTCACCGCCGGGCCGACGCGCGAGGCGATCGACCCCGTGCGCTACGTCGGCAACCGCTCGTCGGGGCGGATGGGCTACGAGATCGCCGCCGCGGCGTGGCGGCGCGGCGCGGAGGTGACGCTCGTCTCCGGCCCGTCGCGCCTCGATCCCCCCGCCGCGGTGGAGAGGGTGGAGGTGGAGACGGCGGAGGAGATGCGCGATGCCGTCGCCACGGCGCTCCCGCGGGCCGACGTGCTGGTGATGGCCGCCGCGGTCGCGGACTTCCGCCCCTCCGATCCCGCGGGGGAGAAGATCAAGAAGGAGGCGGGCGGCGTCCCCACGATCGCGCTCGAGCGCACGCCCGACGTGCTGCGCGACACGCGCGGGGAGCGGAAGCAGGACGCCGTGATCGTCGGCTTCGCGCTGGAGACGCAGAACGCGGTGGACAACGGGCGGAAGAAGCTCGAGTCCAAAGGGCTCGACCTCCTCGTGGTCAACGACGCGCGCGAGCCCGGCGCCGGCTTCGAGGTGGCCACGAACCGCGTCACCCTGCTGCAGCCGGGACGCGACGGCGAGGAGCTGCCGCTGATGAGCAAGGCCGCCGTCGCGGACGAGATCCTCGACCGCGTGGAGGCGCTGCTCCAGGCGAAGCGCGCATCGTGAGCGACCCGCGCGACCTCCTGCGCAGCTACCTGCGCCAGCGCGCGGAGCTGGGCGACGCCGAGCTGATCCTCGACCGCCACTCTGCGGGCGAGCTGCGGGAGCTCCTTTCGCCGAGGGGACAGGGGACAGGGGACAGGGGACAGCGGGAGACGTCTCCGCCGCGTCCCGATGCGGCGCCCGTACGTGTGGAGACGCCGCCCGCGCCGCGTCGCGCCGCGCCGGCGGAGGGGGATCGCCCGCATGTCCGCGCGGGCGCCCCGCCGCCGGGGGAGACGCCGATGCGGCCCGCGCGCGACGCGCCGTCGCGCGGGGTTTCGGCGGACGAAATCGCCGCGCTTCCCGTACTCGATTCCGTGCGCCAGATTGCACTCGGCTGCCCGCGCTGCCGGCTGGCCGAGACGCGCACCCGCGTGGTCTTCGGCGAGGGGAGCGAGACGGCGCAGCTGATGGCTGTGGGCGAGGCGCCGGGCGAGAACGAGGACCGCCAGGGGCGTCCCTTCGTGGGCAAGGCGGGAAAGCTGCTCGACCTCCTGCTGATGACCGCCGGCTTCCCGCGCGACGACGTCTACATCTGCAACGTGCTCAAGTGCCGCCCGCCGGGAAATCGCAACCCCCTTCCCGACGAGGTGGAGGCGTGCAGCCCGTATCTCCTCAAGCAGGTGGAGCTGGTGGGGCCGCGGGTGATCGTGGCCTTCGGCACCTTCGCGGCGCAGACGCTGCTGGGCACCGACCTCTCCATCGGCCGGATGCGGGGGAAGCTGCACCAGTACCGCGGCATCCCCGTCGTTCCGACCTATCACCCCGCCGCGCTGCTGCGCAACCCGGGGTGGGTGCGCGCCGTGTGGGACGACCTGCAGCGCGCCCGCGCGGTCCTGGACCGTCCCGTCTGATCCCGCTGATCCCGTCACCGATCCCGATGACATCGCAGAAGAAGTGCGTGAGTGCGTAAGTGCGCGGGTGCGTTGGTCTCTGCTGGAGATCAAACGCACTTCCGCACTCGCGCACTCACGCACTTTGCCGTTTCTACAGCAGGACCCGAGACCGCCATGTCGACCCCCGCCATCAAGATCGCCACGCCGTCGCCGGGCGCGCCCAGCCCGTTCACCGACCGCACGCCGCCGTACTCCGCCGAGGCGGAGATGGCGGTGCTGGGCGGGATGCTGATCGACCAGGACGCCGTGGTCCGCGCGGTGGAGATCGTCGACGACTCGATGTTCCACCGCGAGGCGCACCGCCGGCTCTTCCGCGCGCTCGTGCGCATCTGGCAGCGCGGCGACGTGATCGACGAGATCACCGTCACCGACGATTTGAAGAAGGCGGGAGATTTCGAGGCGGTGGGCGGGGTGGCGTTCCTGGCCTCGCTGCTCGACGCGGTGCCGACCGCGGCGAACATCGACTACCACTGCAAGATCGTCCGCGAGAAGGCCATCCTGCGGCGGCTGATCGAGGCCAGCACCTCCATCATCCAGGAGACCTACGCCTGGCAGGGCGAGGTCGAGAACCTGATGGACCTGGCCGAGCAGCGGATCTTCCAGCTGGCGCAGAGCAACGACCGGCGCGGGTTCGTGTGGATCAAGGAGATCCTCTGGCCCACCTTCGAGAAGATCGAGCAGCTGCAGGCCAACCAGAGCGCCATCACCGGCGTTCCCTCCGGCTTCCACGACCTCGACGAGCTCACCGCCGGCTTCCAGAACAGCGACCTGGTCATCGTCGCCGCCAGACCGTCGATGGGGAAGTGCCTGGCGTACGACGCGGAGATCGTGCTGGAGGACGGCTCCGTCGCGACCATCGAGGAGCTGTACCGCCGCCGCTCCGCGCGCCTGCTGACGCTGAACGACGGCTGGAAGCTGGAGATGACGGAGCCCAGCGCGTTCGTCGACGACGGCGAGAAGCCCGTCTTCCGCGTCACCACGCGCCTGGGACGGCGGATCGAGACCACGCTGACGCACCCGTTCCTCACCGTCGGCGGCTGGAAGCGGCTGGAGGAGATCCGCGTCGGCGACCACGTCGCCGTCCCCCGCCGCCTCGGCGTGTTCGGTAGTGAATGGCAACATCGAAGCGACCTTGCCATTCTCGCGTACCTCCTCAAGTGGCATGAGGACGGTCGCGAGCGGCTACCTGTGCACAGCTATCTCCATAACGAAGATTTCCACCAGGCGTGCATTGAGTCTGGGTTGCGCCTGGCATCGAGCAGCTTGCCCTGGCAGTCCGGGCTTCCTGACGCGCCATCGCTGAGTCGGGAAGAGACTGCCGATGCTTTGTGGTCGACCGCGACCAGTTCGGCGACCGCCGTGGTTGACGCTGTAGCCTCCAGTGTCCTCAAGGAACACTTGGAAGAGGCAGCGTCTGGGTCGCTGCCAGAGGCGATCTTCCGTCTTAACAGGGCGGATCTCGCGTTCTTCCTGAATAGGATGTTCGCTGCGCATGGGCTCGCCGGTCTGAATATCACTGACGATAGGGTTCACGTTTGGTTGTTCGCACCGAGTGTCCGCATTGCGGAGCAAATTCAGCACCTTCTTCTCCGCTTCGGGATCCTGTGCGGCCATCAGAGAACGACGCTTGGCTCGAAGCTGTGGATTCTCGACGAGTCGCTTCCGGTGTTCACTGCCGAAATCGGAATTTTCGGGCAGCAGGATCGTCTTGAGCGGTACGTGCGCCAACGGCCGCAGGAGGTTGAACGACTTCCCGCAGACGTCTGGAAGTTGATCGCAGCTGAGAAGGGAGACGAGTCGTGGCCTACCGTCTTGGACCGCGCTGGCATTGAGGGGAGTGATGCCGATGGTGAGCTCACCCGTGACCGGCTGCGCGCCTTCGCCGTCGCGCTCGACAGCCGGCGGCTGCTGGAGCTGGCCGAGAGCGACGTCTACTGGGACGAGGTGGTGTCGATCGAGCCGGTGGGGATCAAGCAGGTCTACGATCTGACGATCCCCGGCACGCACAACTTCGTGGCCAACGACGTGTGCGTGCACAACACCGCGTTCACGCTGAACATCGCGCAGCACGCGGCCATCTCGGCGCAGAAGCCGGTGGCGTTCTTCTCGCTCGAGATGAGCAAGGAGTCGCTGGTGCAGCGCGTGCTCTGCGCTGAGGCCCGCGTGGACGCCAGCCGCCTGCGCCGCGGCCGGCTCTCGGACGACGACTACGCGCGGCTCGCCATCGCCGCCGGGCACCTGAACACCGCGCCGATCTACATCGACGACACGCCGGGCATCTCCGTGCTGGAGATGCGGGCGAAGGCGCGGCGGCTGAAGGCGGACCGCGACGACCTGTCGATGATCATTGTCGACTACCTGCAGCTGATGGTGAGCAACGGCAAGAGCGAGAGCCGCCAGCAGGAGGTGTCGGAGATCTCGCGCGGGCTGAAGGCGCTGGCCAAGGAGCTCGACATCCCCGTCATCGCCCTCTCCCAGCTTTCCCGCGCCGTCGAATCCCGCCCCGACAAGCGCCCGATGATGTCGGACCTCAGGGAATCGGGCGCCATCGAGCAGGACGCGGACGTGATCATGTTCCTCTATCGCCCCGAGTACTACTTCGGGCCGGTGGACAAGGAGGGGAACAGCCTGGAGGGGAAGGCCGAGCTCATCGTCGGCAAGCAGCGCAACGGCGCCACCGGCAACGTGCCGCTCTTCTTCCGCAAGGAGTTCACGCTGTTCGAGAGCATGTCGTCGTACCGGACGGAGGAGTGACGCCGGTGCCGCGGACCAAGACCGCCTTCTTCTGCCGCGAGTGCGGCACCGAGACGCCGCGCTGGGCCGGCCAGTGCCCCGCCTGCCACGAGTGGAACACGCTCGTCGAGGAGCCGTCCGCGCCGAAGCGGTCCACCTCCGCCGGCGTGGCCGTGCCGCGCGCGGCGGCGGACGCGGTGCCCGTCCGCCTGCGCGACGTGGAGGGCGCGGAGCGGCAGCGGTGGACGACGGGGCTGGGCGAGTTCGACTTCGTCCTGGGCGGCGGGATCGTTCCCGGCTCGGTGGTGCTCGTGGGCGGCGAGCCGGGGATCGGCAAGTCCACCATCCTGCTGCAGGTGGCGGCGCGGCTCGAGGGCGCCGGGCTGCGCACGCTCTACGTCTCCGGCGAGGAGTCGGCGCACCAGGTGAAGCTGCGCGCCGAGCGGCTGGGCGAGCACGCGGCCGACGTGACCCTGCTGGCGGAGACGGAGCTCGACTCCATCCTCCTGCGCGCGGCCGAGGGCGGGCCGCAGGTGCTGCTGATCGACTCCATCCAGACCGTCTACACCCCCGCGCTCGAGGGCGCGCCCGGCAACGTGGGCCAGGTGCGCGAGTGCGCGGCGCGGCTGCAGCGCTTCGCCAAGCAGACGGGGACCGCCGTCTTCCTCGTGGGCCACGTGACCAAGGGCGGGGGGATCGCGGGGCCGAAGACGCTGGAGCACATCGTCGACACCGTCCTCTACTTCGAGGGCGAGGGCGGCGTCGACCACCGCGTGCTCAGGGCGACGAAGAACCGCTTCGGCGGTGTGGACGAGATCGGCGTGTTCCGGATGACCGCGGCGGGGCTGGAGCCCGTAGCCAACCCGTCCGAGCTCTTCCTGGGCGACCGCTCGACCCGCGCGTCGGGCTCCACCGTCGTCGCGGCGATGGAGGGGACGCGGCCGCTCCTCGTCGAGGTGCAGGCGCTGGCCGCGAAGGCCAGCTACGGCGCGCCGCAGCGGGTGAGCACGGGGCTCGACCACAAGCGCCTCTCCCTCCTGTTGGCGGTGCTGGAGAAGCGCGCGGGGATCCCCTTCGGCCAGCTCGACGTGTTCCTGAACGTGGTCGGCGGGCTGCGGCTGGCGGAGACGTCGGGCGACCTGGCCGTCGCGGCGGCGCTCGCGTCGAGCGTGTACGACTGCCCCGCGCCGCCCGACGCCGTGTTCATCGGCGAGCTGGGGCTCGGCGGCGAGGTGCGGCCGGTGGGGCAGATGGAGCGCCGGCTGGCCGAGGCCGCGCGCATGGGCTTCTCCGCCGCCTATCTCTCCCCCCGCGCGGTGCCGCGCACGCTGCCGTCCGGCATCCGCGTGATCGAGACCGACGACGTCCAGGCCCTTGTCCGCCGCGCCTTCACCTGAGCCGCGCGCCGCGGCCGTCGTCGTGGCCGGCGGGTCGGGCCGGCGCGTGGGCGGGCCCGTGCGCAAGCAGTACCTGGAGATCGCAGGCCGCCCCGTCCTCCTGCGCGCCGTCCTCCCCTTCCTCCATCACCCCCGCATCTCCCGGGTGATCGTCGTCCTCCCGCCGGACGATGCCGCCGATCCCCCCGCGTGGCTCGCCTCGCTCGACGTGCGCATCGTCGCCGGTGGTGCGGAGCGGGGCGATTCCGTGTGGAACGGGCTGCGGGAGACGAGGGAGGAGGACGAGATCGTGCTGGTCCACGACGGCGCGCGGCCATTCGCCGACGCGGGGGTGATCGACCGCGTGCTGGCCGCCGTCCCCGCCATCGCCGCGGTGCCGGTGACGGACACGATCAAGGAGGTCGACGCGGGGACGATCACCGGCACGCCGGAGCGCGCGCGGCTCTGGCAGGCGCAGACGCCGCAGGGCTTCCCCCGCAACGGCCTGGTCCGCGCCTACGAACGGGCGCGCGCGGAGGGCGTCGCGGCGACGGACGACGCCGCGCTGTACGAGCGCTACGCCGGACCCGTACGCGTGGTGACGGGATCGTACCGCAACCTCAAGGTCACGCGCCCCGAGGACCTGCCGGTGGCGGAGGCGCTGGCACTTGCAGCGGACGGCGGGCGGGGCGAAGATTCGGGTACGGCCTGATCCACACGGCACGGCGCGCCGCTCCCGCACCGGAGCGCGCCCGGCCGAACCTGACGGAGCAAGGATCCACGTGCCCGCACCGGACGAGAGCGACGCCCCGGGAGTGCAGATGAGCGAGCAGGAGACCCGGGCCGAGCAGCCGCGGACCGCCACCTTCAACGTCCTCTTCGTCTGCACCGGCAACACCTGCCGCAGCCCGCTGGCGGAGGCGATCGCGCGGGCGGAGATCGCGCGCCGCGGCTGGAAGAACGTGGAGGTCGCGTCCGCCGGGCTGAACGCCTGGGACGGCGACGAGGCCACGCGTGCCGCCGTGGTCGTGGCTGGGCGCGCGGGGATCGACCTCACCGGGCACGTCTCCCGCCGGCTGACGCCCGAGATCGCCGGGTGGGCGGACCTGATCCTGGGGATGGGCCCCGGCCACCTCTCCACGCTCGAGCGCCTGGGGCTGGGCGAGAAGGCCTCCACGCTGGGCGACTTCGCCGCCGGGCCCGACGGCGAGGGCGAGGCGGTGAAGGACCCGTACGGCGGCAGCGAGGCCGTGTACGAGGAGACCTTCCACGAGCTGCGCGGGCTGGTGGGCGCCGCGCTCGACCGGCTGGCCCCCATCCTGGCGCCGTGACCCCGCCGGCCACCGCCGCCACCCGGGTGCTCGCGCTGCTGGGCGACCCCGTCTCGCACTCCCTCTCCCCCGTCTTCCAGAACGCCGCCATCCGCGCCCTCGGCCTCGACGGCGTGTACGTGGCGCTGCGCTGCTCGGGCGACGACGCGCCCGGGCTGCTGCGCGCGCTGGCCCGCGCGGGCGGCGGCGGCAACGTCACCGTGCCGCACAAGGGCGCGGCGGCGCGCGCGGTCGACCGGCCCAGCGAGGCGGTGGAGGCGACGGGTGCGTGCAACTGCTTCTGGCTGGAAGACGGGGAGATCCGGGGCGACAACACCGACGTGCACGGCGTGACCGCGGCGATCCGCTCGCTGATGGGGCGGTCGATAGCCGGCGCGCGGGTGCTGCTGATCGGCGCGGGGGGCGCGGCGCGCGCGGCGGCGTACGCGCTGGCCAGCCACGCCGCGGGCGAGATCGTGATCCTCAACCGCACCCCCGAGCGCGCGCGGGAGATGCTGCGCTTCGCCCGCCCCGCCACCGGTGTGCGCGTCGCCCTCACCCCGCGCGAGGTGGGGGCGGACGGCTTCGACCTGGCGATCAACGCGACGTCGCTCGGGCTCCGTCCGGACGACGCGCTCCCGCTCGATCCCGAGATCGTTCAGGTCGACGCCGCGCTCGACCTGGTCTACACGCGGACCGGCGAGACGCCGTGGGTGCGGGCGATGCGCGAGCGCGGCATCCCCACTTCCGACGGGCGGGAGATGCTGCTGCACCAGGGCGCCGAGGCCTTTCGCCGCTGGTGGGGCGTCGACGCGCCGCTCCAGGTCATGCGCGACGCCTTGGCGACCGCGCAGGGCTGACGGTCTAATACTAGGTCCGGGTGAAGTATTGGTGCGTTTCCCCGAATCTCGTGCTGCCGCGATGATAGATCCTTCGGCCTGCAACCACTTGCGCAGACGCTGATTACAGTCTGGCCGGCCTCAGGATGACGTCATCGTGGAACCGATCGGGGTGCATCAACCAAATTC
>DASUYB010000162.1 GCA_036377595.1 Longimicrobium sp.
TTGTTGCCGCGAATTCAACGCTTGGTGGGATTCACCAAGCGAGCAAATCCGCAAACTGAAGTGCAGGGCGCGCATGCTTGCGATTCATCCAGATGAAGAAGTTGTGCAGCGCCACCTTGGCCGCCAGACGTGCCTTGAAGCCCTCGATGCAGTGTGGGCGTTCGCGGCCGAGGCGGAAGAAGTTCACCAGACGGTCGTGCACGGTTTCTACGATCTGCCGCAGTCCTGCGGCCCATTGCGCCCAGTCCTTCGGCCAGGCGGACCCGTGCCCCTTCTGCTGCGGTCCTACCGCCAGCGCGCCGTACGCATCTCTCCATTCCCGGCGTCGCCGGGGTCCCGAAAAGCCGCGGTCGACCACATAGTAGCCACCCCCCATGGTCACACCTGCGCTGGGCAGGCGAGCGTCGGCTTTCCGGCGCACCGCGAACAGTGCCGTGGCCATCGGCTGGTCTTTCGTGCTTCCAGGGGCCACGCCGTACCCCGTGATCACTCCCTCGTCGGTTACCGAGCTGAGCAACTGCAGACCCCAGAAGTAACCAATCCGGCTGCAGAGCCCTTTGTTGGCGTACCCGCCCAGCCAGTCTCGACCGCGGCGGCCACACCAGCGGGTTGCCACCCCGCAGCGGTCGATCACCTCGTACCCCGCATCCTCGGGGTTCAGAAGCTGGGCGATGTGCACCGAGAACGCCTCGATCGTGGGGCCGAAGCGAAGCTGGCCCCGCACGAACTCCGCCCGATCCGGAAGATCCGGGAAGAGATGCCGCAGCTTCTGCTTGCCGAAGCTCCAGAAATCCCGCTCACTGCGGAATCGCCAGAGCTGGCCGAAGACAGAGAGCGTGACCACCTCGCTGCGGCTCAGCGAGCGCTTGCGTCCACAATCCCAGATGTTGCGCTCGACGAAGCTGGGTGGCGTTCCCTTGCAGAAGTCATCCACCAAGCAGTACAGTTCGACCACGAAGGTGTCTGTGCACAGCATAGGTTCGCTCCTGTCCTTGCGGGGATAGGTCTTTGCCTTGGCGAACTTTACCGTGCACAGGCACCTTCGTCTATCACTTTGTTTAGATTCCCACCAAGCGTTTCATTCGCCCGGCCTCCCTGGCGCCGAAACCGGCCGCCCCCCGCTACTCCTCGTCCTCGCTGCGGTGGCGCAGGTTGATCCGTAGCGGCACGCCCATGAACCCCCACGCGTCGCGGAAGCCGTTCTGCAGGTAGCGCACGTAGCTCTCCGGGATCCCGTCGGGGTGGTTGCTGAAGATCACGAACGTCGGCGCCGCCACGGCCACCTGCGTGGCGTAGAGCAGCTTCACCGGGTGGTTCATGTACGCCGGCGGCTTGGCGCGCGTGACCAGCGCCCGCATCACCTCGTTCACCTCGTGCGTGGCGACGCGGCGCTGCCGCTGCTCCTGCACGTCCACGATCAGGTCCAGCACGCGGTGCACCCGCTGCCCCGTCTTCGCGCTGGTGAAGAGGATCGGCACCCACTTCAGGAAGGGGGCGCGCTCGCGGATCTCCTTCTCGAACTGCGGCGCCGTCATCGTCTCCTTCTCCACCAGGTCCCACTTGCTGACGACGATGATCAATCCGCACCCCGCGTCCCACGCCTTCTCGGCCACCTTCAGGTCCTGCACCGAGATGGGTCCCAGGGTGGCATCCACCAGCAGCAGGCACACGTCCGCGCGCTCGATCGCCCGCTCGGTGCGGATGGCGCTGTAGAACTCGACCCCCTCCTCGATCTTCGACTGGCGCCGCAGCCCCGCGGTGTCGACGAACACCAGCCGCCGCCCCTTGAACTGCATGGGGGTGTCGATGGCGTCGCGCGTGGTTCCCGCCACGTCGGAGACGACCAGCCGCTCCTCGCCCAGCAGGCGGTTGACGAAGGAGGACTTCCCTACGTTCGGCTTGCCGATCACCGCGACGCGGAGCGCCTCCTCCTCCTCGCCCTCGATCTCGGGGAGGTCGAAGACGATGCGGTCCAGCACGTCGCCGCTCCCCTTGCCGCTGGTCGAGGAGACGGGGAGCGGCTCGCCCAGCCCCATGTCCCAGAAGTCGTGGTGCGCCAGCGCGGTGGGCGAGCCCAGGTTGTCGATCTTGTTGACGACGAGAACCGTCGGCTTGGCCGCACGCCGCAGGTGCTCGGCGATGGCGTAGTCCAGCGGGTGCGGCCCGGCCTTGCCGTCGGTCACCAGCACCAGCACGTCGGCCTCGCCGATGGCGGCCAGCACCTGCTCGCGGATCAGGCGGTCCATGGGCTCGTCGCTCCCCTCCACCATCCCGCCGGTGTCGACCAGGTAGAACTGGCGCCCGTTCCAGTCCGCGCGCGCGAAGTTGCGGTCGCGCGTCACGCCCGGCCGGTCTTCGACGATGGCCAGGCGCTGTCCCAGCACGCGGTTGAAGAAGGTCGACTTCCCCACGTTCGGCCGTCCCACCACGGCCACCACCGGTAGCTTCACGTCTCCGTCCCGCTGAATGTCCTCGAACCGAATCGCTGGAGATTCGGTGCATTTCGTCGAATCGCGTGCTTACGCGGCTATAGATCCTTCGGCCTGCAACCTTCCGTGCAGACGCCGATTACGGTCTGGCCGGCCTCAGGATGACGTCGCTCTGGAGCATCGCCAGGCCGCCGTATTCTCGCACTCTCGCACTCTCGCACTCTCGCACTTCCGCACTCAAACGAACACGAGCGGCTCCGGCACGCCGGGAACCGCTCGCCGGCCGGCCGCGTGGGCCGCGCCGTTCAGCCCACCAGCGACGCGCCGCAGTTGGCGCAGGTCTCCTGGCCGGGCTCGTACACCTCGCCGCAGCTGGGGCAGGCGAAGACCACCTCGCCCTCGGTGTCCATGTACTCGCGGATGAGCTCGAGCGCCTGCTGGTACTCGAAGGTCGGCACCAGCACGCGGGCGATGCTCATCTCGCCGATGTCCATCGGGAAGGAGCGGTCGGTCTGCGCGAACAGGGTGGCGTCGATACCCTCGGCGCGCAGGTTCTCCACCACCAGCTGCGCGTCGAGCTCGTTGTTGTTGGTGTAGACCTGCGCGAACCCCTCGTAGACGGGGACGCTGCGGTGCTCGTCGCAGAGCGCGGCCATGCGCCCCTCGGGCGGGTCGCCGCACACGGCGCGGCCGCAGATCACGCAGCGCGAGTGCGCGGTCTTCGACGGGTCGTCGTCGCACGGCACGCCGCCCTCGCGCAGGGTGCCGCACACGGGGCAGGCGTCGCTCCCGGCGTATTCCGCCTCGCAGCGGGGACAGGCGTAGGTCGCTTCGGAGGTCTCGGTCAACGGATGGGCTCCCGGTCCGCTTTCTCGTCTGATGGAAGTTCGCGCGGGGAAAACGTTCGCCGCGAGCGGGGTTTGCGCAAGATCCATGCGGGGGGAGAACGACAAGTGCGGGAGTGCGGGAGTGCGGGAGTGCGGGAGTGCGGGAGGGCGGGAGTGCGGGAGTGCGTTGGCGCGTCACGAGCGTGGCGATTCACTTGCCTCGCAGGGGATCGAGGTGAAAAAAGAGCCGAGACGCGGTCCGTCTCGGCTCTTCCGGCCTTCGAGCGGCAGTGAGCGCACTCACGCACTCACGCACTCAGTCCCTATGGCGCGATCCGGTACCGGAAGCTGGTGGGCTGGCTGGTGACCTGGATCGGCACCTCGAACGGCGTGTTGGCGCCGCGCACGGGGGCCGCCACCGTCACCGTCCCCGTCCCCACGTCGCCCGCGGGCGAGGTGAGGGTGAACTCCAGCTTGACGGCCGCTCCCGGGCGCGCCGCCGCGCCGGTGACCACGCCCTTCACCGTGACCGTGCCGCCGCTGATGTTCAGCCCCACCTGGTCCACCGTCACCTGCAGCGAGTCGGGGTTCTGCAGGCGGATGGCCGCCATCCGGTGCTGCTGCTCGGACGCGGTGTTGTTCTGCGCCTTGGCCGCGTCGGCCAGCCCCTTGTGCGCCGAGAACAGGATCAGCCACTCGTTGCCGTTCAGCGGATCGATCTGCACCTCCTTCTCGGCCACCGGAAGGAGGTCCTGCCAGCGCTGCAGGCTGTACAGCGCCAGCGAGCGGTAGTACAGGACGTTGCGGTTGTTGGGATCGGCGCGCTGCAGGTCGCGCAGCAGCTGGTCGGCCTCGGCGAACTGCTTGTCGTTGATCTTCTGCCCCGCGTAGGCCAGGACCTCGTCCATCGCCACGTTGCGACGCTCGATGGCGTTGGTGTCGTTAGCCGCGGGCGCCGGCCCCGCCAGCAGGCGGCGGTACAGGGGGATGGCCTGCGCCTGGTTGCCGCGCCGCGAGCTGAAGTACGCCGCGTAGAACGAGGCGTCGGTCAGCGTGCTGTCGAGCGCGCTGGCCGTCTGCCAGAGCGAGATGGCCGCCGTGGTGTCGTGCCGGTCGGCGATGGCCTGGCGCGCGGCCTCCATGGCCTGTCCGCCCAGCTGCTGCCGCTGCGGCGCCACCTCGCTGGCGAACTCGGGGCACAGCTGCAGCGTGCGCGCGTACAGCGAGTCGGCGCGCGCCGGCTGGTTCAGTCCCACCGCCGCGGCCGCCGCCACGTAGTAGTTGAACGGGTTGTTGGGGTCGGTCTGCGCGCCCGCCATGGCCTTGTCGTAGGCCTGCTGGAAGAGCGCGGGCTTCTGGTTGGCGTTGCGCGGCAGGTAGGTCTGGTTGATCACCGCCTGCGCGTCGGCCGCGGCCGACGAGGCGCGCGCGCCGCTGGCGCACGCCACCTGCGGCAGCGACGCGGCGCCCGCGCGGTTGCGCTGCGCGGCCGCGCCGCCACCGGGAAGCACGCTGGCGAGCGTGGCGACGCCCAGGGCCAGCAGGAGCCCGTTCCGGGTGTTCATGAGGGTCGTCCTCCGTGGGGATGTTCGTTCCGCCCGCCCAATCGGTGGGAGCGGGTTTTCCTGCGCTGCGGCGGTCCGGGCTATCCCTCGGCCGCCACGCCCTCCGACAGCATGGCGCGGTACGCCGCCAGCGGGGTGATCCCCAGCCGTCCGGCGGCGCGCACCACGTCCTCGAACTCGGGCTTGGCCCGCTCGCCCCCACCCGGGAGCGACGAGCGCTTCACCCGCACCTCCTCGCCCCGCCACGTCACCGTCTCCATCCGCCGCGGCAGCACCGTCCGCCGCGCCGGCCACCAGCGCACGCCGATCGACGAGCCCGCGTGGAAGAGCGCGCCGGTGACCGCATCCAGCCGCTCCGCCGGCGCCAGCGCCTCGACGCGCACGCCGGGGCGCCCCTTCTTCATCACCTGCGGCGTGGCCGTGCAGTCCAGCGCGCCGGCGGCCAGCACCGCCTCCATCAGCGTGGGCACGTACTCGGGCGGCAGGTCGTCCACGTCGCACTGCACCACGAGCACGCTCTCGTCCCCCACTCCCCGCGGCTCGACGAGGATGAGGCGGAGCACGTTCGGGCGGTCCTGCGGGTCGCGGGTGCCCGCGCCGAAGCCGCTGGCCACGGGCGTGTACGCGGGCGGCGCCGCGCGGCCGCCGGTGAGCGCGGCCAGCAGGGCTGCGCCGGTGGGCGTCGTACACTCGCCCTCGAACGAAGGGTCCGCTACCTCGATGCCGTGCAACAACTTGAGCACCGCGGGCGGGGGCACGGGAAAGTGCCCGTGCTCCATGTCGACCCATCCGCGGCCGAGGGCGACGGGCCGCGTCCAGAACTCCCCCGCGCCCAGCTCCGCGCATCCCGCGACCGCGCTCAGGATATCGACGATGGCGTCGACCGCGCCCACCTCGTGGAAGTGCACGCGCTCCACCGTCGTCCCGTGCACCTCGGCCTCGGCGTGGGCGAGGAGGGTGAACGCGTGCACCGCCCGGTCGCGGACCTCGGGAGCCACGCCGGTGCCCTCGATGATCTTCACCACGTGGTGGAGATGGCGATGGGCGTGCTCGTGCGGCAGCTCCAGCAGCAGGCGCGTGGCGGCGATCCCCTTGCGATTGACGCGCTCGGCGCCCACGCGCACGTCGCCCAGGCTCAGGCCGGCGACGAAGGACTGCAGCCACTCGAGCGGCAGCCCCAGGTCCAGCAGGGCGCCCACCGTCATGTCGCCGCTGATCCCGGCGAAGGGGTCGAAGATCAGTCCGCGCAAGGCTCTCGGTCGGTCCGGGGTTGGGAGTCGCAAACTACCCCGGCCGCGAGTTTCCGTCAAACGTATGGAGACGCGGGGATCTGACGCAGCGGCGCACTTCGCCCCCATGACGGTCGCGCCTCACCACCACAATGCAGAAGGGCAGACCCGGAGGTCCGCCCCACGATAGCCCCGATCAGGGCTTCGGTTGGATATGCAAGCGAGACGATCGGAGCACAGGCGATTCCTCCAGCAGGCGAGCCGACCGTCAAGCGGCAGTCTTCTTCGGTTCAGCAGGCTCCGCTGTGTCGACGAGCCTGTCTCGATGCTGTTCTTGGAGGCGCATGTAGTACTCGACCAGCTTGTATGGATCATGGTCACAGGCAGCCGAGATCTCATGCCGCACGCGCCGAATGCGTTCCAGCGTGGGATCAATCTGATCGGCCATCGTTCCCTCCTAGCAGTTCCAGTGGCGTAGTCAGGGTCGGGACGAACAATCCCAGCATCGTATTCACCCGCCGGATGTGCCCGAACTTATTTGCATTCGCCAGATGAGTGCAGTTCCACGTCAGCAGAAAGTCGCACTTGTTCTGGCTTGCCAATGCCAGGTGTAGCGCATCGCCAGTTGGATCAGCCGGCATAAGCCGGTGCCGCAGGTATGTTGCCACGATCTCGGCGATGGCAGGTTCAACCCGGAGAACCGGCAGACTTTGCATCAGCGCAAGACAATCCGCCTTCTTCTCATACTCGCCCCTGCTTAGCTCATCCAGCACAGCCTCGCTGGTGAACAGCCGGTACCGCCCTTGGGCAACGGCCCACCATTCTCGCGTCCATTCTCGGCGGGCCTGCATGCTCGGCTCCGGACGCGACTCGAAATAGAAGCTCGGTATGGATGTCTCGATGTAAACCGCAGGTGTCGGCATCTTCGAATGCTAATCTGTTCCAAGGAGAATGCAATCGCCCGTCTTCGCTCCACCCTCGTTCGACGGAGAACGGACCAGACTCCGACGTCAATGCCGGAACAGCCGGCGGCCGGTGAAGACCATGGCGATGCCGTGCTCGTCGGCGGCGGCGATCACCTCCTCGTCGCGGACGGAGCCGCCGGGCTGGATGATGGCGCGCACGCCGGCCCCGGCCGCCGCGTCCACCCCGTCGCGGAAGGGGAAGAACGCGTCGGAGGCCAGCGCCGCGCCGGCCAGGTCGAAGCCGTTGTCGCGCGCCTTCATCACCGCGATGCGCGAGCTGTCCACGCGGCTCATCTGCCCCGCGCCGATCCCCAGCGCCGTCCCGCCGCGCGCCAGGAGGATGGCGTTCGACTTGACCGACGCCACCGCGCGCCAGGCGAAGCGCAGGTCGTCCAGCTCCTCCGGCTCGGGCGAGCGCTTCGTCACCACCCGCCACTCGTCTTCGGGAAAGCGCATCGACAGACGCGTCTGGACGACGAAGCCGCCGCGGACGCGCTTGAAATCGAGGTCATCTCCCGCGTCCGACGGCGGGAGGACGATCAGGCGCAGGTTCTTCTTCTCCGTCAGCACCTTCAGCGCGGCCTCGTGGAACGACGGGGCGACAATGGCTTCGACGAAGTTCGGGCGCAGGAGCGCGGCCGCCTCCTCGCCGACCTCGCGGTTGAAGGCGATCACCGAGCCGAAGGCGCTGGTGGGATCCGTCGACAGCGCCTTGCGGTACGCCTCGGCCGGGTCCGCGCCCACGGCGATGCCGCACGGCGTGGTGTGCTTGATGATCGCGCACGCGGCGAGATCCGAGTCGCCCCACGCCGAGACTGCGAAGAGCGCGGCGTCGACGTCGATGAGGTTGTTGAACGACAGCTCCTTGCCGTGCAGCTGCCGCATCGCGGGGAGCCCGCCGGCGGCCGCCTCGTCGCGGTAGAAGGCGGCGCGCTGGTCGGGGTTCTCGCCGTAGCGGAGATCCTGCACCCTGGCCAGGTCGAGGCGGATCGAATCGGCCAGCGCGGGCGCGGAATCGCCCTCCTTCCCCACCCCGCCGAGGTAGCCCGCGATGGCCGCATCGTACGCCGAGGTGTGGGCGTACACCTTCACCGCCAGCTCGCGGCGGAGCGCGCGCCCGTCGTCGTCGTCCGCGTCGAGGCCGGCCAGCACGCGCGGATAGTCGGCCGGGTCGACGACCACCCAGACGCTCTCGTGGTTCTTCGCGGCGGAGCGCAGCATCGACGGCCCGCCGATGTCGATGTTCTCGATCGCCTCGTCGACGGTGACGCCGGGGCGCGCGACCGTTTCGCGGAAGGGGTAGAGGTTGACGGCGACGAGGTCGATGGGCTTGTAGCCGTGGGCCTGCATCTGCTCCACGTCGTCGGCGTGCGCGCGGCGGCCCAGGAGGCCCGCGTGGATGGCGGGATGGAGCGTCTTCACGCGCCCGTCCATCAACTCCGGGTGGCCGGTGACGTCGGCCACGTCCATCACCGGCACGCCGGCGTCCCGAAGCGCGCGCGCGGTGCCGCCGGTGGAAAGGAGCTGCCAGCCGCGCTCCAGCAGCGTCCGCGCGAACTCCACCAGCCCCGTCTTGTCCGATACGCTCAGCAGCGCCCTGGGCATCTTCGATCTATCCTGACGAGAATCGTTGAGATCGATCCTGGAGAGAATCGTTGGGATTCAAGCCATATACGGCGCTTCGGCCGTCCCGCGAGGCCCTCTCCCTGCCGCTTCGCGGCTGTCCCTCCCCCAAAACCGACTGGGGGAGGGACCTGGGCTCGCTTCGCTCGCGGCGACTCGGCGTGTACCTCAGCCACCGCGCGGAATCTCCGCCATCGTGGCGCGGATGGACTGCTCGGGGGGCGACGGGGCCTCGATCAGGTCGAAGCAGAGCGGGCCCACCACCGCATGCGGAGCATCTCCACGCGCGATTGCTTCCACGGCGAGCGGAAAGATGCGGTGCTCTACAGCCAGCACGCGCGCGGCCAGCGCCTCGGGCGTGTCGCCGGGGAGGACGGGGACGGGCCACTGGGCCACGATCCGCCCCTCGTCGTAGCGATCGCTCACCAGGTGCACGGTGGCGCCGGATACGCGCACGCCGGACTCGATCACCGCGCGGTGCACGCGGATTCCGTACATCCCCTTCCCGCCGAAGCCGGGAAGGAGCGCGGGGTGGATGTTGAGCATCCGCCCGTGGTAGCGCTCGACCACCTCCGTCGGCACCAGCTGCAGCCACCCGGCCAGCACGACGATGTCGATCGCGTGCCGCTCCAGCTCGGCCAGCATCTTCGCGGCCAGCGCCTCGGCGCCGATCTCGCGCGCGTCGAGCACCACGAAGGGGACGCCGGAGCGCGCCGCGCGGTCGAGCGCGCCGACGCCTGCGCGGCTGACCACCACGAGCTCCACCCGCGCGGCGGGCGCCGGCGCGGGATTGAAGTGGTCGATCAGCGCCTGCAGGTTCGTCCCCCCGCCGCTGGCGAACACGGCGACGCGCTTGGGCTCGTTCACGGCTCTTCCGGTCCCGGTTTTTTGGAGGCCGGAAAGCTACAGGGGACAGGGGACAGGGGACAGGGGACAGGGGATCTGAGGACTCACGCGGAGACGCGGAGGCGCGGAGGACTTCGATGAGTTCTCCGCGCCTCCGCGTCTCCGCGTGAGAAATACAGTTTCAGGCGAACTGGCTGCCGCCGTAGTTGCCGATGATGAACGGGTTGGAGATGCGCTCGTGGCCCACGGTGGTGTCCGGACCGTGGCCGGTGTGGAGCGTGGTCGCGTCCGGAAGGGTCAGCACCTGCTCGCGGATCGAGCGCATCAGGGTGGCGAAATCGCCGCCGGGAAGGTCGGTGCGGCCGATGGAGCCGGAGAAGATCACGTCGCCCACCATCGCCACCCCGTCGCCCACCAGGATCACGTGGCCGGGCGCGTGGCCGGGCGCGAACCGGATCGCCAGCTCGCACTCGCCGAAGCGCACCGTCTCTCCCGGCACCAGCGGGTGGTCCACCGGCGGGAGCGGGTCCATGCGCACGCCGAACCACTGCGCCTGCAGCGGCGCCGCGCGGTAGAGCTCCGCGTCGTCGGGATGCAGGTGGATCGGCGCGCCCGTCTCCGCCTTCGCCAGCCCCAGCCCCTCCACGTGGTCGACGTGCGCGTGGGTCAGCACGATGCGCTCGATCGTGATCCCCTGCCGCCGGGCCTCGGCCAGCGCCTGCGCGGTGGCCGCGCCGGGATCGACCAGGATCCCCGCGCCGGTGCCCGCGCAGCTCACCAGGTACGTGTTCTCGGCGAACACCCCGCCGGTGAAGCCGCGGACGACGACGTCGCCCCGCATCTCACCCACGCAGCGCCCCCAGCACCTCGTCGGCGCCGTGCGCCCCGGCCGCCGCGAAGGCGATGCGGCCGTCGGGGTCGATCAGGTAGGTGGCGCGCCCCACGCCGCCGTTCTCCTTCAGCACCCCGTACGCGCTGGCGATCTCCGCGTCCTGATCGATGATCAGCGGAAAGTCCAGCATGTACTTGTCGGCGAACTTGCGATGGCTCTCGAACCCGCCCGGGTTCACGCCGAAGCGGCGCACGCCGGCCTCTTCGTACTCCTTCCCCTCGTCGCGCGCGGTGCACATCTGCCGCGTGCAGCCGGGGGTGTCGTCCTTGGGATAGAACATCAGGAGCACGGACTTGCTGCCGCGGAACTGCCCGAGCGAGATGCGCCCGCCGTCGGTGGTCTGCGCCTCGAAGTTGGGCGCCTCGGCGCCGACGGGCAGAAGCTCTTCGGCCATGTGGGTCTCCATAGGAGCTGTGGGTGGGGAGATGTTTCGAATCTCGCACCGCGGGGCCGCCGAGGCAACTGCTCCAGACGCGCGACGCCGCCTCGGGTCAATTCCGGGCGGCGTCAGTGATCTGCTACACGCGAAACTGCTACACGCGGACCTGCACGACGTGGCCGGCGTCCATCAGCGCCTGCACGGCGTCGGCCAGGCGCTCCTCCTTCACCATCACGTAGTCGGTGTCGTAGGTCATCACCGCGAAGAGGGAGATGCCGGCGTTGGCCAGCGGCTGCGCGATGCGCGCGAACACGCCGGTCAGCGCGAAGGCGAGCGGCCCCTTCACGCGGAGCGCGCGCCAGCCGGACTCGCTGAGCACCTCGGGCGGCACCAGGTCGGCGCGGCAGACGATGGACAGCTCGTCGCGGGTGCGGGTGACGCACGCCACCTCACCGGTCCACGCCCACACGGGGACGACCTCGTCGGGCGACAGCTTCGAGACGGCGAAGGTGTCGTCCAGCAGCGTCAGCGTGAGGGACGGCGGCGGCTCGCGCTTCTTCCTTCTCCGGATCATCCTCGTCACCGGTGAGGTGGAGACGAGGGATGATGCGCATCCCGCGAGCCAACTGCAACGATTTGGCGTTTCACACCTCGCCCGGGGAAACGCGTAGGCACGGGTCTCCGATCCCGGCGCTGTCCCCGCCGCGGAGGCCCCCTCCCCCGGCCCCTCCCCCGCTTCGCAGGGGAGGGGAGAACTCAGCGCGTGCACGAACGCTTGCGGGACGAACAGATATCGGGCGTCAGTCGCGCAGCGACTTCGTGCGGTTGTTGCCGTGGATTCATCCGCCCGGCCACCGAGCCCGGCGACACACAATACAGGCGAAGGGGCGCCGGATCGTCTCCGGCGCCCCCTCGATCTTCATCTCCCGATGCGGTTTACGCGCAGCCGCAGCCGCTCTTGCGCAGGCCGGCTTCCTCGAGCGCCTGCTCGGCCCCGGTGGGCGCGCGCCAGCCGCCGGAGAGCTCCAGCATGCGGCGCAGAGACCGCTCGGCGCGGACGCGCACGTCCTCGTCCAGCACGATCTCGTGCTGCTCGTGGTCCAGGCACCACGCCAGCTTGGCCAGCGTGTTCACCTTCATGTTCCCGCAGATCGCCGCGCCGCTCAGCGGGACCAGCGTCTTCTCCGGGAAGCGCGCCTTCAGCCGGTCCACGATTCCGCGCTCGGTGCCGAAGATCACCTCGTCGTTCTGCTCGGCGATGTCGACCATCCTGCTCGTCGAGGCTACGACGTCGGCCTGGGCCAGCAGGTCGGAGCGGGCCTCGGGGTGGATGACGACCAGCGCGCGGGGATGCTTCTTCTTCGCCTGCGCCAGCTCGTCGAGCACCAGGTCGTCGTGCACGTAGCAGTAGCCGTCCCAGGCCACGATGCTGCCGGGCTCCACCTCGCCCGCACCCTCGCGCCCGGCGATCGCGTACGGGCGGCCCGTCTTCTCCGCCGTGTACTTCGCCAGGTTACGGTCGGGGACGAAGAGGATGGTGCGGTCGCGGGAGATCGACTCCACCACCTGCACCGCGTTGGCACTGGTGCAGCAGATGTCGCTCTCCGCCTTGACCTCGGCGGTGGAGTTGACGTACGCGACGACGGCTGCGCCGGGGTAGCGCGCCTTCAGCCGCCGCAGCGCGTCGCCGGTGACAAAGTCGGCCATCGGGCAGCCGGCGCGCAGGTCGGGCATCAGCACGGTCTTGTCCGGCGACAGGATCTTCGCCGTCTCGGCCATGAAGTGCACGCCGCAGAACACGATCACGTCGGCGTCGGTCTGCGCCGCCTCCTGCGACAGCCCCAGCGAGTCGCCCAGGTAGTCGCTGACCTCCTGGATCTCCACGCGCTGGTAGTTGTGCCCCAGGATCACCGCGTTCAACTCGCGCTTGCGCGCGGCGATGCGCTCCGCCAGCTCCTCTCGGGGGAGAGCGGCGTACTCCAGCGGCGAACCGGGCTTCTGCGCGATCTGGATCATATTCCTCACCTCCAGAGGGAGGCTCGAGTGCACGTTCGTCGGGCGCCGAGCGTCCTCGCATCCGCGAAATCACAGGCGAGTAACATTCTCGACTTGAGAAAGATCGCGGCACAGGTGTTTTCGCGCAAGAGGCCGTGTGGTCGGATGCTTGGACCAGCTCTCCTCACGGGCGGGTAAACCCGCGGCTGGAACAATGGAAAGCCTCGCAAACTGCGCGAGGCTTCAACTGCATGCGGGGATGTGGCGGCGCGAGTGATTGCGGATAGCGCGAAGGGCAGACTCCGCAGCCTGCGCAGCAGGCTTCCCAATGTTCCAGCCGCGGGTTTACCCGCCCGTCTGACAGCGGCCTACCCTGCCGCCACCACGCCCGTCTCCGCCGCCACGTCGACCGCGCCGGCGAGGACGACGCGGTCCTTGCCGCTGTGCTTGGCCTCGTACAGCGCCTGGTCGGCCAGGCGCACCAGCTCGTCGCGGTCGCGCTCCAGGTCGGCGGGGCCCACCACGTAGAGGCCGGCGCTCACCGTCACCCGCGCGCCGCCCTCGCCCGCCGGCGCCACCGCCTCGCGGATGCGCTGGCCGAGGGCGCGGGCGCCGTCCGCGTCCGTCTCGGGCAGCAGCACGGCGAACTCCTCGCCGCCGTAGCGCGCGATCACGTCGATGGCGCGGCCCAGCGCGGCCAGCGCGGCGCTTGCCCGGCGCAGCACGCGGTCGCCGGCGGCGTGGCCGTGCGTGTCGTTGATGCGCTTGAAGTCGTCCACGTCCGCCAATCCCAGCACGAACGGCCGGTAGTGGCGCCGCGCGCGCTCCAGCTCCAGCGCCAGCCGCTCCTCGAACACGCGGCGGTGCGGCAGGCCGGTGAGGTGGTCGCGCGTGGCCAGGCCGAACAGCCGCGCGTTCTCCAGCATCGCCGACACCTCCTGCGCCAGCACCTCCATCCGCTCGAAGTCGTCGCGGTCGAACTCCGTCCCGCTGCGCACCTCGCCCAGCGCGAGGACGCCGGTCAGCTCGCCGCGGAACTCCATGGGGATCAGCCAGCGCGCGCCCAGCAGCTCCAGCGTGCGACGCACCTCCGCCGGCTCGCCGGCCGCCCGCGCGCGGGGATGGCGCGCGCCCTCGGGCCAGATCACCCCCAGGTCGCGGCCGCGCACCACGCCCTCGCGCGCGGCGGCGTCCGCATCGTCTCCCACCACGGCGTGCACGCGGTAGAAGCGGCGCTGCTCGTCGGCCAGCAGCAGCGCGGCCGAGCGCACGCCCAGCTCGTCGCTCATCCGCCGCACCAGGTGCTCGGCCGTCTGGTCCAGCCCCGTGATCTCCGCCAGCTCGGGGATGATCGTGCGCTGCAGCCTGGCCAGCGCCAGCTTCTCGCGGAAGAAGAAGACGTCGAAGCCGTGGCCGATCCGGCGCGCCAGCGGCTGGAAGGCCACGCCGATCCCCACCAGCAGCAGCGCGCCGCCCCACAGCCCGGGCTGGATCCCCAGCACCTCCTGCGCGCCCGCGCCCACCACGATCACGCTGAACCACGTCACCGCCGCAAGGACGCCGACGGTGAGGCCGAAGGTTACGCCCTTCTTCGCCAATCTCCCCAGACCGAACAGCTGGAAGCCGGCGATGGCGACGAAGAAGCCGAGCGCCACGATCAGGATCGTCGCCGGCGACAGCAGCCCCAGGAAGCGCTCCACGTCCGGCGGCAGGCGCCAGAAGAGCTTGCGCGCCATGCGGAAGGTCCACGGGACGAACGCCGCCATCACCACCGCGGCCTGGCGCCTTCCTTCCGGGCTGCGGTCCGTACGCGCCGCGTGCTGCAGCAGGGCGATGCAGGTGGCGCCGGCGATCAGGTTCCCCGCGTAGTTCAGCCGGCCGTCGTAGCGCAGCACCTCGTCCAGCGTCCACCGCCAGGGCAGGAAGGGGGTGATGGCGTTCGCGTAGGGGATGAACGACATCAGCCCGAGCGCGATCCCCACCCCGTACGCGGCGGGGATGAGCCACGGGCGGCGCTCGACCCACGGATGCGGACGGGGGATGAGCGCGGCCAGGTGGATGAAGACGCCCACGGGAAGCGCGTAGACCAGCGACGTGGCCAGGATCAGCGGATACAGCGCCGCCACGGGCCGCATCGTCAGCTCCGGCAGCGGCCAGACGATGGTGAGCGCGATGGAGAGGCCGGCGACCACGAACATCGCCACCTGCGGGCTCTCCGGGCGGCGGCGCACGGCGACCAGCGACAGCGCGGCGTAGATGACGATGACGGCGGTGAACATCCCCCAGCTCGCGTCGACCGGGTCGGGGCCGGTGACGGTCTGGTACGCCCACGCGGTCAGCATCAGCGCGTAGGTGAGCGCGGCGAGCGGGAACAGGCGCCGGTGCGCGGGCGCCGTCCGGGAGAGGGCCGGATCGCGGGTCGACACGGGGTCGCGGAGGACTGCGGGAAAGCGGGGTCGCGCCGGGACTCCGGCGCGGAGGTAAGCGCGTGAATCGTAACGCCTTCCGCCCTCTCCCGCAACCGGCCGGCGACCCTGTCGTGTGAAGCGAAATCCAATGTCTGTCTAGCATCGGCAGCGGCGCGGTACGTCCGTTGCGTTCGTCCGGCGCGCAGATCGGCGCGGTGGCGCCGATCGGCTCGTCGCGCCGACACGAGGCCGGATGCGCATCCTGCTCCCGTCGCCATCCCGATCTTCCCTGGATTCTCACGCGGAGACGCGGAGACGCGGAGGCGTCCGCATCTCCCTGCTCCTGCTCGTCCTGGCGATCGCGGCCTGCGGCGGGGGGTCGCCGGAGACGCGGGCGCGCGAGGCGGTGGAGTCCACGCGCTCATGGACGGCCACCATGCGGCTGGCGGGGGAGATGTGGCTGGCGGGGAAGGCGCCCACCGTCTACGCGGAGGACACCTTCCGCAAGGCGGGGGAGACGCTGGGGACGGAGTTCGAGGCGCTGCGCAGGGAGGGCGTTCCCGCGCCGCTGCGCGCGGAGCTGGGGCGGCTGCGCGCGCCGGCGGACGCGGCACGGCGGCTGGCGGACGCGGTGGCGCGGGGGGACCGCACCGCGGTGCGGCAGGAGCTGGGCGGGCTGGCGGTGAAGGACGCGGGGCTGGAGGCGCTCGCGCGGCGCCTCCCGGGCGCGGGGAAGTAGGCCGTGGCACTCAAGCCCAGGCAGCTGGTCGAGGTCGCCCTCGGCGTGCTGACCAGCATCGGCGGCTACCTGGACGTCGGCGCCATCGCCACCTCGTCGCAGGCGGGCGCGGAGTTCGGCTTCCGCCACCTGTGGGTGATCGCGCTGGGCACGCTGGCCGTTGTCTTCCTGGTGGAGATGTCGGGGCGCTTCGCCGCGGTCAGCAAGCACACCATCCGCGAGGGGATGCGCGAGCGGCTGGGCTTCAACTTCTTCGTCACCACCTGCGGCGCCGAGCTGGTGGTGGACGTGCTGGTGCTGGCTTCGGAGATCGGGGGGATCTGCCTGGCGCTGCAGCTGGTGACCGGCGTCCCCTTCCGCTGGTGGGCGCTGCCGGTGGGGCTGTTCGCCTGGCTGCTGCTGTGGCGGGGCACCTTCGGCGTGCTGGAGAAGGGCGTGGCCCTGCTGGGGCTGGTGACCATCGCCTTCGTGTTCGGCGCGGTGCGGCTACATCCCGAGGCGGGCGAGGTGGCGCGCGGCTTCATCCCCGGCGGCGCGGGCGGCGGCGACTCGGCGCACTACTGGTTCATCGCCGTCTCCATCCTGGGCGCGCTCATCTCGCCCTACCTCTTCTACTTCTACTCCGCCGGCGCGGTGGAGGACGGGTGGGGGCTGGACCACATCGCCACCAACCGCATGGTGGCGGGGGTGGGGATGACGTTCGGGAGCGTGGTCGCCTGCAGCGTGCTGATCGTGTCGGCGATGGTGTTCCTGCCGCGCGGCATCAAGGTGGACGACTACGAGCAGGTGGCGCTGGGGCTGACCTCGGCGCTCGGCGGGAGCTGGGGATTCTACCTCTTCGCCGCGTCGCTGGGGATCGCCTGCCTGGGCGCGGCGCTGGAGGTGGCGCTGGCCGTCTCGTACGTGCTGGCGCAGGGGCTCGGCTGGGTGTGGGGGGAGAACAAGAAGCCGCACCAGGCGTCGCGCTTCTCGGTGACGTACACGATCGCCATCGTGCTCGGCGTGGTGCCGATGATGCTGGGGATCGACCCGCTGCGGCTGACGGTGTTCAGCATGGCGCTGACGGCGGTGTTCCTGCCGCTGGCCATCATGCCGTTCCTGGTGCTGATGAACGACAAGCGCTACCTCGGCGACCACCGCAACGGGCGCCTGTCGAACTTCGTGGTGATGGCCGCGGTGATGATCGCCTTCGTGCTCGCGCTGGTGACGATCCCCCTGCAGGTGATGGGGGGATGATGAGGATGCCGGTGCGTGTTCCCGGCGCCGGCGCGAGGCCGCCGCGGAGGCCCCCCTCCCCCGCTTCGCGGACCCTCCCCCCAAAACCGACTGGGGGGAGGGTGAAGGGGACGCACACGAACCGTCTCCCCACGCTGAGGTCTCCCCCTCCCCCAGTCGGTTTTGGGGGAGGGGGCCGGGGGGAGAGGGCCGCGCCGATCCAGGAGTGACGAGCGATGATCGACGAAGGGCGGCAGTACGAGCTCGTTGGCGATTTGCTGGACCAGCAGATCGTCGATTCCATCTGGCGGCCCATGGGGATGGTGGACGGGATCGTGCTCGACCTGTCCGGAGACGGGCCGCCCCGCGTCAGCCACCTCGAGGTCGGCGGCGTCACGCTCGCGCGGCGGCTGCACAACCCGCTCGGCCGCTGGCTGGCCGCCATTGTCCGCCGCTGGGGAGGCACGCGCGGCGAGCCCTTCCGCATCCCCATCGGCAGGGTGAAGGCGATCGAGCTGGACGTGGAGGTCGACATCGACGCCGACACCACGCCGGCGTACTACTGGGAGCACCGGCTGGGCAGGGTGGTGCGGAGGCTCCCCGGCTCATGAGCGCGCGGGAAGCCCACGTCGAGCTGCTGCTGGGGCGCATGGTGTACGACGCCGCCGGCAGGAAGCTCGGCCGCATCGAGGAGATCCGCGCCGTGGCGCACGGCGGCGAGCTGTACGTGAGCCAGTACCTGGTCGATCGCTACGGCGTGACGTCGCGGCTGACGTCGGCCACGCTGGTGCCGCGGCTGGTGCACCTGCTGGGCGTCGGCCACCGGCGCAGCGGCTACGTCGTCCCGTGGACGTGGATGGACCTCTCCGACCCCGAGCGCCCGCGCACCACGCGGCCCAAGGAAGAGCTCCCCGGCATCGACGACGAGGAGCCGCCCTACCAGGCCGTCGAGGACTGATCCCGTTCGTGTGATCGAGTCTGAGAACTGAATGAATCACACGGAGGGAACGGAGGAAACGGAGGAACTCATCGCGGTCCTCCGTTTCCTCCGTTCCCTCCGTGTGAGACTCTTTTGGTCATCCGTCCGAACGCACCGCGATCCGCCCGTCACCGCCGCCTGAGGCGCGACAGCGCGAGGTCGGCCGCGCCGAGGGCGGGCGCGTCGTCGCGGAGGGTGGCCTGGACGATGTCGACCTTCTCGCGCGCGGCGGGGAGCGCGCGGTCGCGGACGGCGGCGGCCGCGCGCTCGCGCAGCTCGGGGAAGCCGTCCAGCACGCCGCCGCCCAGGATCACCCGCCGCGGGTTCAGCCCGTTCACCAGCCCGACGAGCGCCGCGCCCAGCACCTCCGCCGTATCGTCGATCAGCGTCTGTGCCAGCGCGTCCCCCGCCCGCAGCGCGGCGGCCACCGACTCGCCGGTGATGGCGTCGGCGCCGCCGGCGGCGCGGATCAGCGCCGCGCCCGCGCTGTGGTGCGCGAGCGCGGCCTCGCGCGCCCGCTCCTCGATCGCCCAGCCGCCGCAGTAGGCCTCCAGGCACCCGCGGTTGCCGCAGCGGCACTGCCGTCCCCCCGCGATCACGGTCAGGTGGCCGAACTCCCCCGCCACGCCGCCGGACCCCTCCAGCAGCCGCCCGCCGATCACCGCGCCGCCGCCCACGCCGGTGCCCAGGAAGAGCACCAGCAGGTCGCGCACGCCGCGGCCGCCGCCCAGCCGCCACTCCGCCCACGTCGCCGACCGCACGTCGTTGGCGACCAGGACGGGAAGATCGAACGCCTTCCGCGCCAGGCCGCGCACGTCCACGCCGTGCCAGCCCAGGTTGGGCGCGCCGATCAGCACGCCGCGCGGGCTCACCTGCCCGGCGACGGAGATGCCGATCGTCGCCACGCCCCGCATCCCGGCGCCGAACTCGGACCGCGCCGCCTGGGCCGCGCGCGCGAGCACCGTCTCCGCGCCGTTCTCCGGCTCGGTGGGGATGCGGTGCTCGGCCACCTTCCGCCCGCCGCGGCCGGCGAGGATGATCTCCGTCTTCGTCCCCCCGACGTCCACCCCCACCGCCAGCCGGCCGTCGTCCTTCATCCCCATCCCCCGTCCCCGGTGAGCCCGCGCGTGCCTTGCGCCGAAGATGCCGCGCATCCCGAGGACCGGCAACCGTCCGCGCGTTAACCCGCTGCGCCGCGCGGGCGTCTCCAACGAGAGACGCGCCCGCCGGCGGGATGCGGCGGGTTCGCAGATTGCGGATGGTGATCGACATGGCCCGACCCGACCGACCCCGGCCCCTGCGGCTGTCGCCGCGCCAGCGCCTGGCCGCCGTGCTGACCCCGGCGCTGCTGGTGCTGGCCTTCGACGCGGCCAGCTTCTGGGGCTCGCAGCGCGAGCGCGCCAGCCGCCTGGACGTGGACCGGAGCCACCGCACCATCGAGACGCTGCAGCGCGTGCTGATCTCCTCCTCCGAGGCCGAGGCCGCCGAGCAGCGCTTCCTGGCCACGGGCGATCCCCGCACGCTGGCCCCGTTCGCCCGCGCCGAGGCCGACCTCCCCGCCCACCTGGACCGCCTGCGCGCGCTGAAGGAGGGCGACGCTCAGTCTTCGATCGCGCTGGCCGACACGCTGGAGCGGCTGATCGGGAGGGAGATGGCGGAGATGCGCGCGAGCATCACCGTGGCGCGGGGCGGCGACCGCGCGGCGGCCGTCCGGCGCTCGGAATCGGGCGGCGCCGTGGCCGCCGCGGGCGAGGTGGAGCGGGTGGCGGCCGCGCTGCAGCGCGACGAGGAAGCGGAGCTGCGGGAGCGCAACCTGCACGAGGAAGGCGTCACCGAGCGTCTGATCGCGCTCGTCGTGCTCGGCGCGCTGGCGACGGCGGCGGTGTCGCTGGCGGTCAACTGGCTGCTGGGGCGCTACGGCGCCAGCCAGGAGGCGTTCGCGGGAGAGATGGCCAGCCTGAACCGGCAGCTGGCCGAGCAGTCCGCCTCGCTGCAGCAGCTGACCGCCGAGCTGCAGGAGCGCACCGACGCGGCCGAAGAGGCAAACCGCGCCAAGTCGCGCTTCCTGGCGGGGATGTCGCACGACCTGCGCACGCCGTTGAACGCCATCTCCGGCTACGTGGAGCTGCTGGAGATGGGCGTGCGCGGCCCCGTGTCCGAGGCGCAGAAGGCCGACCTGCAGCGCATCCGCGACAGCAGCCGCCACCTGCTGTCGCTGATCGAGTCGATCCTCTCCTTCGCCCGCACCGAGTCGGGGAAGCTGGAGGTGCGGCCGGAGCCCGTTCCCGCGGCGGCGCTGGTGCGGCAGGCCGAGTCGTCGTTCCTCCCCCAGGCCGCGCAGAAGCAGCTGCGCTACTCGTCCGACGGGGCGGATGGGGTGTGGGTGATGGCGGACCCGGAGAAGACCGAGCGCGTGCTGCTGAACCTGATCGGCAACGCCATCAAGTTCACCCCCGCGGGCGGCGAGGTGGCGGTGCGGTGCGTGGACGAGGGCGAGCGCGTGGCCATCCACGTGCGCGACACCGGCCGCGGCATCCCGCCGGAGCAGGTGCCGCTCATCTTCCAGCCCTTCGTGCAGGTGGACCGCGAGCAGGTCCCCCAGCACCAGCGCGGGGTCGGGCTCGGCCTGGCCATCAGCCGCGAGCTGGCCGTCGCGATGGGCGGCGAGCTGACGGTGGAGAGCGAGCCCGGCCGCGGGTCGACCTTCACCCTCCATCTCCCCCGCGCGCCCGATCCGCGCCCCCGCGCCGACGCCGCCACGCACGCGGGAGAGTCGAAGCCCGTGTGATCCACCGGTCCCCCTAAAGGATTCTCATGCGGAGGCGCGGAGACGCGGAGTGAATCGTTTCCTCCGCGTCTCCGCGTCTCCGCGTGAGATCATTGGGATCAGGAGATGCGAAGAGTGGTGAACATGTGACGGACCTTGAACCTGTGGCGGGATGGATGCAGGTTAAGAAACGACACCATCTTCCAGATCCCCCTGCCCCGCCCCGAAGGAGGTGCGGTCCATGCCTCCGAGCCCGCAGCCTCTCCGCCTGACGACCCCGCAGCGCATCGCCGCGGTGCTGGCGCCCGCGGTGCTGGTGCTGGCCTTCGGCGCGGCCGGGTGGTGGGGCACCGTGCGCGAGAGCCGCTCGCGCGCCGACGTCACCCAGAGCCACGAGACCATCGAGGCGCTGCAGCAGCTCCTCACCACCCTGGTCGACGCGGAGACGGGGCAGCGCGGCTTCCTGTTGACCGGCGACGCGCGCTACCTGGAGCCGTTCCGCGCCGCCGAGGCCGACGTGCAGCGGCGCATCCAGGACGTCGGCCGGCTGACCGGAGACGCCCCCCAGGCGACGCGGGAGCGCGTCGCCTCGCTGTCGCTCCTCGTCGGCCGCAAGTTCGGCGAGCTGAACGAGACCATCGACTCGGCGCGCGCCGGCCGGCGCGAGGCCGCGCTGGCGATCGTCGCTTCCGGCCGCGGCAAGGCCACGATGGACGAGATCCGCCGCGTCACCGGCGCGCTCGCCGACGGCGAGCGCACGGAGATGGCGGTGAGGGCTGCGACGGAATCGCGCAGGTCGCGGCTGCTGACCGCGCTGATCGTGCTCGGCGCCGCCGCGTCGGCGGTGGTGACGCTGCTGCTGAACCGGATGCTGAACCGCTACGGCACCAGCCAGGCCGCCTTCGCCGGGGAGCTGGAGCGGGCGAACGCGCAGCTCGAGGCGCAGCAGGCGGAGCTCGAGCAGCAGAACGAGCACCTGCAGGAGCAGTCGGCCGAGCTCGAGGCGCAGTCCGCGCAGCTGCAGGAGCAGCAGGCCGAGCTGGAGATGCAGCACGCCGCGCTGCAGGAGCTGACGGAGGAGCTGCAGGCGCGCACCACGGCGGCCGAGGCGGCCAACCTGGCCAAGGCGCGCTTCCTGGCCGCCATGTCGCACGACCTGCGCACGCCGCTGAACGCCATCTCCGGCTACGCCGACCTGCTGGAGATGGGGATCCGCGGCCCCGTGACCCAGGCGCAGGCCGACGACCTGCAGCGCATCCGCAACAGCTCGCGCCACCTGCTGTCGCTGATCACGGGGATCCTGGACTTCGCGCGCGTCGAGGCCGGGCGCGTGGAGGTGCGGCTGGAGAACGTGCCGCTGGCGGCCACCGTGCGCGGCGTGGAATCCTCCATCCTCCCCCAGGCGGCGGAGAAGGGGGTGAAGTTCGAGACCGACGCCGGCCCCGAGGGCGTATGGGTGTCGGCCGACCCCGAGCGGGTGGAGCAGGTGCTGCTGAACCTCGTGGGCAACGCGGTGAAGTTCACCGACCCCGGCGGCGAGGTGGCGCTCAACTGCGTGGAAGACGGCGAGGAGATGGTGGCCATCCACGTGCGCGACACCGGCCCGGGGATCGCCGAAGACCAGCTCGCCACCATCTTCGAGCCGTTCGTGCAGGTGGACCGCCAGGCGGTACCCGAGCGCCAGCGCGGCGTGGGCCTGGGCCTGGCCATCAGCCGCGAGCTGGCCGGCGCGATGGGCGGGTCGCTGGAGGTGCAGAGCGAGCCGGGGAAGGGCTCCATCTTCACCCTCCGCCTGCGCCGCGTCCCCAACCCGCACGCCCACCCCGAGGCCGCCGCCGGCGCCGGCGAGGCCGAGATGGTCTGATCCGCGGAAACCGGCCCGATCTCCCACAGGACAGGCGGACATACGGCGACAAGCGCGCGGAGTGCGCCTTGACGCGCAGCACATTCTGTGTTTTGTGTTAATGTCCCCGCCCACAACTTTGCCCCACCCGGTCCCGGACGGGGCGAACCTTCACTTTGGAGGAGGACGCCATGGACAAGCTGCGGCTGGAGATGGAGCGGCTGAGGGTGGAGACGTTCGCGCCGGACGCGAAGACTGGCGGCAAGGGCACGGTGCTGGGCTACGACGACAGCACCTGCAGCGCCCAGCCCACCTGCGGCATCGCCTCGCGCGGCGAGGAGACGTACGAGCTGGAGGGCCCTTCCCGCTATGTCTGCTGCGTGTGACGGAACGGGGGCGATCTCCCGCTACGGGCGAGATCGTTCCGACGCGCTGGAACCCACTCATGGAGGGACATCATGGAGAAGCTGCGGCTGGACGTGGACCGGCTGAAGGTGGAGAGCTTCGCGCCGGACGCGAAGACCGGGCGCAAGGGAACGGTGCGGGCGCACGACGACAGCGACTGCAGCGTGGCGTACACCTGCGGCATCTCGTGGCGCAGCGAGGAGTCGTACGAGCTGGAGCCTCCCACGCGCTACGGCTGCTGCATCTGAAACGCCGGGGCGGCGTCCCCACCGGCACGCCCGTTCATGTCCACGCCGGATGCGTCCGGCGTGGGCGAAACTCTCTCGACCCATGGAGAAATCATGAACAAGCTGCGGCTGGACCTGAACGGGCTGAAGGTGGAAAGCTTCGCGCCGGACGCGATGAAGCGTGGAAAGGGCACGGTTCTGGGCTACGACGGCAGCACCTGCAGCCAGGGGTTCACCTGCGGCGTGGCCTCGCGCGGCGAGGAGACGTACGAGTTCGAGGTGAACACCCGCTACGCCTGCTGCGTCTGAGCCACCCGGCGTCCCCGCCCGGGTTCCGAGCCCCGGCGGGGGCCGAACCTTTCTCATGGAGGGATGGATGAACAAGCTGCGGATGAACGTGGACGGTCTGAAGGTGGAGACCTTCGAGGCGGGCGACACGGCGCGGGCGATGGGCACGGTGCGCGCGAACGACGGCGGCTGCAGCATTCAGCCCACCTGCGGCAACCCCTCGCGCGGCGAGGAGACGTACGCGCAGGAGGTCGTCACCCGCTACGCCTGCTGCGTCTGACGGAGCGCCGAAATCGCGTATCACCCCGGCGAACCGCGCCCATCACGCATGAAGCCCTTGCATCCGCCCGGATGCGAGGGCTTCGTCGTAGTCTCTGGGAGATGAAGTAGCCGCGCGCGAAGCGCGCCCAGGTCCCTCCCCCAGTCGGTTTTGGGGGAGGGACAGGCTGTCCGGACACGACGCAGTCGCGCCGGGCAGCCAGGGAGAGGGCCCCCGCCGGGGTACTTCGCCGCGCCACCACAACGACATCCCCGCGAAACGTCTGCTTGACGCGGTGCGGGGCGCGGACGATTCTATACGCCCATGCGCAAGCTCCTCCTCTTCATCGGCGTGCTGCTGGCCGCGCACGTCGCCCTCCTGTTCGTCCGCCCCGGCGGCGCCCAGGCGCCCGCGGCGGCAGCCGCCGCCAACGGCGGCCACCGGCTCACCGTCGGCATCGTGTTCGACGTGGGCGGGCGCGGCGACAAGAGCTTCAACGACGGCGCCTACCTGGGCGCCATGCGCGCCGCGCGCGAGCTGGGCGCCGACGTGCGCCTGGTGGAGCCCGGCGAGGGCTCCGACCGCGAGGCCGGCCTCCGCCTCCTGGCCGCGCAGGGGCTCGATCTGGTCGTGGGCGTCGGCTTCATCTTCAGCGACGACCTGACGCTGCTGGCGAAGGAGTATCCCGACATCCACTTCGCCGGGGTCGACTACGCGCTGCAGACGGACGCGAACGGCAACGTCATCCCCCCGCCCCCCAACCTGGCCGCGCTCAAGTTCCGCGAGGAGCAGGGCTCCTTCCTGGTGGGCGCCATCGCCGCGCTGACCTCGAAGACGAAGCGCGTCGGGTTCGTGGGCGGGATGGACATCCCCCTGATCCACAAGTTCGAGGCGGGCTACAAGGCCGGCGTGCGCGCCGTGTGCCCCGACTGCCGCGTGATCGCGCAGTACGCCGGCGTCACTCCCGAGGCCTTCCGCAACCCCGGCAAGGGGAAGGAGCTGGCGCTCAGCCAGTACAACCAGGGGGTGGACGTGATCTTCCACGCCTCGGGGTCGACGGGGCTGGGGGTGTTCGAGGCGGCGCGGGCCACGCACAAGCTGGCCATCGGCGTCGACGCCGACCAGTACGCCGAGGCACCGGGGTACGTCCTCACCAGCATGGTCAAGGGCGTGGACCAGGCCGTGTTCGACGAGGTCGCGAAGGTGCGGAACGGCACCTTCCACGGCGGCATCGACTGGTTCGGGCTGCGCGAGAACGGCGTGCGCTACGTGTACGACGAGAACAACCGCGCGCTGATCCCCGACTCGGTGCGCGCCCGCGTGGAGCAGCTCAAGGCCGACATCATCGCCGGGCGCATCCAGGTGCCCAGCGAGCGCTGAGCTTCATCATCCCCCTTCCCTTCCGCGGACCCTTGCCTGAACAACCATCCGCCGCCCCCGTGGTGCGCATGGCCGGCATCGACAAGAGCTTCGGCCCCGTGCGCGCCAACCGCGGGGCCAGCCTGGAGGTCGGCGCCGGCGAGATCCACGCGCTGGTCGGCGAGAACGGCGCCGGCAAGAGCACGCTGATGCGCATCCTGAGCGGGATGTTCACCCCCGACGCGGGCACGGTGGAGGTCTTCGGCCGCGACGTGACCGGGTGGACCACCGCGCAGGCCATCGCCGCCGGCGTGGGGATGGTGCACCAGCACTTCATGCTCGTCCCCACCCTCACCGTCGCGGAGAACGCGGTTCTCGGCACCGAGCCGCGGCAGGGGCTGGTGCTCGACCGGGAGAAGGCGCGCCGCGAGGTGGAAGAGCTGGCGCGCCGCACCGGCCTCGCCGTCGATCCCGCCCGCCGCGTGAGCGAGCTGTCCGTGGGCGAGGCGCAGCGGGTGGAGATCCTCAAGGCGCTGCTGCGCGGGGCCAAGGTGCTGATCCTCGACGAGCCCACCGCCGTCCTCTCGCCGCCCGAGGTGCAGGAGCTGTGGGGGGTGCTGCGGGGATTGAGGGACGAGGGCGCCACCGTCGTCCTGATCACCCACCGGCTCGACGAGGTGATGGACATCTCCGACAACATCACGGTGATGCGCGCGGGGACCACGGTTGGCCGCATCCGCACTGCGGAGACCTCGCCCGGCGACATCGCCCGCGCGATGGTGGGGCGCGAGGTGGCGCTGGCCGCGGAAGCCGATGTCTATCGCCCGGGGAAGACGGCTCCCGGCGCCGCGCCCGCGCTGGAGGTGCGCGACCTGGTGGTCGGCGCCCACGGCCGCCCGCGCGCGGTGGACGGCGTCAGCTTCCAGGTGCGCCCGGGGGAGATCCTGGGGATCGCGGGGGTGGAGGGGAACGGGCAGACGGAGCTGATCGAGGCGATTGCCGGCCTCACCCCCGTCACCGCGGGACAGATCCTGCTCGGCGGCGATGACGTCACCGCGACGGCGGTGCGCGGGCGGGGCGACGCGGGGCTGTCGCACATCCCCGAGGACCGGCACCGGCGCGGGCTGCTGCTCGACTACTCCGTGGCCGAGAACCTGGTCCTCGGCCAGCAGCACCGCTTCCAGAAGGGGCTGGCGCTCGACCGCGACCGCATCGCCCGCAACGCGGACGAGCAGGTGCGCGCCTACGACGTGCGCCCGGCCGACCCGGGTCTCCCCGCGCGCGCCCTCTCCGGCGGCAACCAGCAGAAAGTCGTCGTCGCGCGGGAGATGATGCGCGACTTCTCCGTCCTCCTGGCCGCGCAGCCGACGCGCGGCGTGGACGTGGGCGCGGTGGAGCTGATCCACGACCGCCTGCGCCAGGCGCGGGACGCGGGGAAGGCGATCCTGCTCGTCTCCGCCGAGCTGAACGAGGTCCTGGCGCTCGCCGACCGCGTGGCGGTGATGTACGGAGGGAGATTCGTGGCGGTGATGCCGCGCGCCGAGGCCAGCGAGGAGGTTCTCGGCCCCTACATGACCGGCGCGCAGCGGGAGGCCGCGTGAGCACCACCACCGTGCAGCAGACCCCGCCCGCCGCGCCGGAGACCAGGGGCGGCACCGCCGCCACGGCGTGGCGCGCGCGGCTGGAGGAGGCGCTCCTCCCGCCCGTCGTGGCCATCGTGATCGCGCTGGTCATCGGCGACCTGCTGATCCTCTCCATGGGCCAGTCCCCCGGCGCCGTCTACCGGCTCCTGCTGGAGGGGACGTGGGGGAACGCCTACGGCTTCGGGCAGGTGCTGTTCAAGGCGACCACGCTGACCTTCACCGGCCTCGCGGTCGCGCTCGCCTTGCGGGCGGGGCTCTTCAACATCGGCGCGGAGGGGCAGCTGGCGGCGGGCGGCTTCCTGGCCGCGGTGCTCGGCCTCGTCCTTCCCGCGGGGACGCCGGGGGTGCTGGCGGTGCCGCTGTGCCTCGTCGCCGCGGCGGTGGGCGGCGGCGCGGTGGGCGCGGTCCCCGGCGCGCTGAAGGCCCGCTTCGGCGCGCACGAGGTGATCGTCACCATCATGCTGAACTTCATCACCCTGGCGCTGCTGAACTGGATCGTTGCGGCCCATCTCCACGTGCCGGAGACGCTGCACACGCCCGACATCCACGCGGGCGCCATCCCCCGTCTCGGCGGACCGTTCGCGGGGTCGGCGGCGAACTGGACGATTCTCCTGGCGCTGATCTCCGCGGCGGCGGTGGGCTGGTACCTGTTCCGCACGCGGCGGGGATACGAGCTGCGCGCGGTGGGGCTGCAGCCGGACGCGGCGGAGTACGCCGGGGTGCGCGTGGGCGGCGTCTGGCTGCGGGCGATGGCGGTGTCCGGCGCGCTGGCGGGGCTGGGCGGGGTGAACTTCGTGCTGGGCTACAAGCACTACTACGAGGACGGCTTCGCGGGCGGCGCGGGGTTCCTGGGGATCGCCGTGGCGCTGGTCGGCCGCAACGATCCGCGGGGCGTGGTGCTGGCGGCGCTCTTCTTCGCCACGCTGTCGCAGGGCGGGCTGGCGATCAACGCGGTGGTGCCCAAGCAGATGGTGGAGGTGCTGCAGGGGGTGGTGATCCTGGCGGTGGCCGTGGCCGTGCCCGAGGTGCGGCGACTTCTCCGTCTCCAGCCGCGGAGGGCCTGAGCCATGATCGTGATCACCTTCATCCTGCAGGCCATCCGCATCGCCATCCCCTACCTGTTCGCGGCCAGCGGCGGGGTGGTGGCGGAGCGCGCGGGCGTGGTGTCGCTGACGCTCGAGGGGTTCATGCTCTCCGGCGCCTTCTGCGCCACGCTGGGCTCGTACTACGGCGGGAGCCCGTGGATCGGGCTCCTCTGCGGCGTCGCGGGCGGGCTGGTGATGGGGCTGCTGCACGCGGTGGCGTCGATCCGCTACAAGGCCGACCAGATCGTGGTGGGGATCGCCATCAACCTGCTGGTCGTCGGCCTGACGCGCTTCTTCCTGCACCTAGCGTTCGACAGCTCGTCCAACTCGCCGCGCGTCCCCGGCTTCGGGGGCGAGAACGCGGGATCGGGGCTGATGGCGCTCGTCTCCAACCCGCTGGTGTGGCTGGGGATCGCGCTGGTGCCGGCGATGGGATGGCTGATGTACCGCACCCCCTTCGGCCTGCGCGTCCGCGCCGTGGGCGAGCACCCGCTGGCGGCCGAGTCCGTGGGCGTCCCCGTCCCCCGCGTGCGCTACCTGGCGGTGGCGATGAGCGGGGTGCTGGCGGCGCTGGGCGGGGCGTACCTGGCGCTCGACCAGCACCAGTTCACCGACCAGATGACGGCGGGGCGCGGCTACGTGGCCCTGGCGGCGGTGATCTTCGGGCGATGGGACCCGGTTCGCGCCGGCATCGCCTGCCTCTTCTTCGCCGCCGCGGAGACGCTGCAGATCCAGCTGCAGGGGCTGCAGGCCATCCCCAGCCAGTTCGTCTCGATGATCCCCTACGTGCTGACGATCATCGCGCTGGCCGGCATCGTGGGCCGCAGCGTGCCGCCCGCCGCGCTGGGGCGGGCGGAGGATTGAGGCGCGACACGCGAGTGGGATCGATCGTCAGTACGCGGGTTTTCGGCGTGACAATGCGAGTGAACTCGCGGCTACAACGACACACAGTCCGCCTTCGCGGACTTCGCGCTTGACGGGCTGTGGTGCGGTGACCGGAAGGCGGGTGCGGCGGTGAGCTTCAGGGTTCCACGCGAAGACCGCTGGTTCGAAGACTACGAGCCGGGCTCGGTGCACGAGTTCGGCTCGATTGTCGTGCGCGAGGAGGAGGTGCTGGCGTTCGGGCGGAGGTTCGACCCGCAGCCGTTCCACACCGACCCTTCCGCCGCGGCGGAGACGGAGTACGGCGGGCTGATCGCCAGCGGGTGGCACACGGCTGGGCTGATGATGCGGCTCTACTCCGACCACTATCTCTCGAAGGTGGCCACGCTCGTCTCCCCCGGCGTCGACGACCTGCGCTGGCTGAAGCCCGTGCGCCCGGGCGACGAGCTGGTGCTACGCGTGACCGTCGCGGAGGCACGGCGTTCGCGAAGCAGGCCGGACCGCGGCCTGGTGCGCTCCGACGTCGAGGTGCTGAACCAGCGCGGCGAGGTGGTGATGACGCTCAGCGCGCTCAACTTCTTCCGCACGCGCCCATAACCATCGGCCGGCGCCGGGCGCGGACAGCGTTGTTAAACGGGCGCCGGAGAGGTACCATGGTGACCATTCTTCGGTCGCGGGCGGATGATGACGGTGGTGATTCGCGCGGCGCAGTCGGTCTGGAATCATCTTTCCCCTTCATTCCTTCCCCTTCGCAATCTCGCCGGAAATCCTGCGCATGCATCCCCCTCTCAGTCCGAGGGCCGTAGCATGACCATGACGAAAGGCCAGGTCCGCTTCCTGGCCGCGGCCCTGCTCTGCGCGACGGCCGCGCGCTCGCAGCCGGCCGTCGAGCACGGCGGCGGGTCGCCCACGAGAGCCACCGCCACGCCGGCGGTGCACGTGTACGCCGACCGCGCGCGTGGCGAGCTGGTTGTGGAGTCGCGCGCGGTGGACCTGGCCGCGCGCTCGGGGCACGCGCAGGTCCTGCCCGTGCAGGCCGCGTCGCCGGTGGGCGGCTGGCTGCATGGATACGCGGTGGAGCTGGTGGACGCGCGCGGGCGCGTGGTTCCGCGCCAGATGCTGCACCACGTGATCGTGGTGGTGCCGAACCGGCGCGGGCTGTTCAACCCCATCATGCTGCGGATCGTGGCCGCGGGGCACGAGACGCCCGAGGTGCGGCTCCCGTCGATGGTGGGCTACCGGCTGCGCCGCGGCGATCCGCTGCTGATCGCGGGGATGCTGGACAACGAGAGCGCGTCGGCCTACCGCGGCGTCCGCATCCGCGTGCGCATGCCGCTGAAGCCGGCCGACGCGTGGATCCGCCCCATCAGCATCGTCCCCTTCTCGATGGACGTGATGCCGACCGGCACCCAGCGCGCGTGGAACCTGCCGCCCGGCCGCACGCAGCGGTCGTGGGAAGGGAGCCCCGCGGTGGCCGGGCGCATCCTGGGGATCGGCGGGCACCTGCACCGCTACGGCGTGGCGCTGCGGCTGGAGGACGTGACCGCCGGGAAGACGCTGTGGGTCGGCCGGCCCGAGCGCGACCCGTCGGGCGAGGTGCTGCGGATGCCGACGCACACCTTCCTGCGCCCGGTTTCCGTGCGCCCCGACCACCGCTATCGCCTGACGGCCGTGTACGAGAATCCCACCGGGCGCATGATCCCCGGCGGCGGGATGGGCGCCGCGGGCGGAGCGGTGATCCCCGCAGATCCGGCGCGCTGGCCGGCCATCGACGCGCGCAGCCAGGAGTACCAGCTGGACCTGCGCGCCAACTCCACCGACCCCGCCGCACATTCCGGCGACATGCACGGGATGCCGGGGATGCATCATTGAAGCGCGGCCGCTGATCTCCCCGGCCGCGGTGAATTCCCATCGCCGCCGAACCTTGGCGAAGTGCATCGTCGCAGACCCGGGCGGCGAATCTCACCGTCTCGATCCACTCCGGCGCAGTGTTTGCCGAACCCGGAGTCACGCCGCGTCCCACCCGCGGCGTCGCACTCGATCCGGGTAACGGCGCGGATGCGCCAGGCTGAATCCCCGGATTCGGCATCACACGGCGTTTCAACACCGGGCCGGGAGTCCGATGCGGATGCGGTGGATGGTGGTGGGGCTCTGCGCGGGCGCCGTCGTGCCGCACGCGCGGGCGCAGCAGCGCGTGACGCTGGCGCAGGCCGAAGCCGCGGCGCTGGCCAACGGCGCGCGCGTCCGCATCGCCGCGGCGGACGAGGCGGCTGCGCGGGCGGACGTGCTCACCGCCCGCGCCTTCCCCAACCCCACCGTGGCGGCGGACTACTCGAAGTCCGCGCCGCAGTACCATCTCACCGCCGACCAGCCGCTGGAGTTTCCCTGGCTGCGCGGCGCGCGTATCCGCGCCGCGCAGGCGGGTGCGCTGGGCGCGCGCTACCGGCTGGAGATCGAGCGCGCCGCCGTGCGCTATGCCGTCGATAGCGCGTACGTGCAGGCGGCGGCCGCGCGCGAGCTGTTCACCCTTTCCGCGCGCACCGAGCGCGAGGGCCAGGAGCTGGTGCGCATCGCCCGCACCCGCCAGCAGGCCGGAGATGCGAGCGAGCTGGACGTGGAGCTGGCGCTCGTCGCCCAGGGGGGGCTGCAATCCGCCGCCCTGGCCGATTCGCTGGCCGCCGTGGCCGCGCTCCTCGACCTGCAGGCGCTGATGGGGATCCCCTCCGCGCACCCCACGATCGTCCTGGCCGACTCGCTGGCCTCGCTCCCGCCGCTCGCGCCCCGCGTCACCCCTGGTGACGGCGGGGCGCCGCCGCTGCGCACCGCCGCGGCCGAGGCCGACGTGCAGGCGCGCACGGCATCGCTCGCGATGGAGCGGGCCAACCGCTGGGCCGCGCCGGCCGTCACCGGCGGGGTGGAGTGGCACGACCCCACGGGGGGCGAGCCGGGGTACCTCCCCACCTTCGGCATCTCCATCCCCCTGCCGCTGTGGGACCGCAATCGCGGACCGATCGCCGTGGCGCGAGCGCAGCTGCAGCGCGCCGAGGCCGAGCTCGAGGCCGCGCGGCGCGAGGGCGCGGCGGCGCTGGCGGCGGCGGAACGCGATCGCGCGGCCGCGGCGGTCAGCGTCGAGCGCGGGCGCGCGCTGCTGGCCCACGCCGAGCGCGTGGTCGCCCTCTCCACGCAGGGATACCGGGAGGGCGCGTTCCCCATCACCACCGTGATCGACGCGCGCCGCGCCGCCCGCGACGTGCTGCGGCAGTACATCCAGGACCTGGCCGCGCTGCGGTCGGCCGAGAGCGCCGCGGCGCTGGCCCGCATGGTGGGGAGCGTGCCATGAGGGAAGTACGAAAGTGCGGGAGTGCGAAGGTGCGGGAGTGCGTTGGGACGGGAGATCCGGATCCGTTTCACGTCCCCGGCCGGCGTGCGATGGCGGCTGCGGCGCTGGGGATGGCGCTGCTGGCGCTGGCGGCGTGCGGAGGGAAGGGCGGCGACGGCGGGGGAGACGAAGAGGCCGAGGCGGCGCCCGAAGTCGTCGCGCAGACGGCGGTGGCGCAGGCGCAGGCCTTTCCCGTGACCGTCACCGCGCTGGGGGTGGTGGACGCGGCGCCGGGGCACGTGGCCGAGCTGGCGGCACCGGTGCAGGCCCGCGTGACCCGCATCTTCGTCACCACCGGCCAGGCGGTCGCCGCGGGCCAGCCGCTGGTGGCGCTCGACCAGACGGTGTTCGCCGCCGAGGTGCGGCGCACCGACGTCGCGCGGGTGACGGCGCAGCAGGCCTACCAGCGCGCGCGCCGCCTGGCCGACGCCGGCATCCTCCCGCGCAAGGACGCCGAGGCCGCCGCCGCCGCGCTGGCCGACGCCAACGCCGCCGCCATCGCGGCGCGCAGCACGCTGGGCCAGGCCACCCTGCGCTCGCCCATCTCCGGCATCGTGGCCGCCGTCAACGCGCGGCTGAACGCGCAGGCCGACCCGGCCACCACGCTGGTGCAGGTGGTCGACCCCGCCGGGCTGGAGATCCACCTGTCCATGCCGCCCGAGCAGGCCGGACGCATCCAGCCGCGCCAGCCCGTGCACCTGAGCGCCGGACGCGACGCGGGCGGCCCCGCGCTGGGCGAGGGCGTGGTGACGGGAGTCGGCGCGGTGATCGACACGGCCAACGGCAGCGTGGACGTGCGCGCCGCCCTCACCCGCCCCGCCGGCCGCCTCTTCGTGGGCCAGGACGTGCTGGCCTCCATCGAGGTGGCCGCGGGGGCCGGCGTGGTCACCGTCCCCGCCGCGGCGCTCGTCCCCGCCGAGGGCGGCGAGCAGGTGTTCGTGGTGGACGCGCAGGGGGTCGCCCACGCGCGCCCCGTCGCCGTCGGCGAGCGGCGGCAGGACGTCGTCGCCATCACCAGAGGGCTGCGCGGCGGCGAGACCGTGGTGGCGCAGGGCGCCTACGGGGTGCAGGACGGCGCCCGCGTCCGCCGCGCGGCGGCGCCATGAGGCTGGTGGACGCGCTGGCCGCCCAGCGCCGCTTCGTGTACCTGGCCGTGGCGCTGCTGAGCGCGGCGGGCGCCTGGGCGGCCACGCGGCTCCCGTCGGCCATCTATCCGGAGCTGACCTTCCCGCGCATCGCGGTGATCGCGCAGGGGTCGGCGCTCGATGCGCAGCAGGTGGTGTTCGCCATCACCCGCCCCCTGGAAGAGGCGGTCAGCAACGTCCCCGGGGTGCAGCGCGTGCGCTCGCGCAGCATTCGCGGGAGCGTGGAGGTCTCGGTGGACTTCGCGCCGCGCACCGACATGGCGCAGGCGCTGCAGCTCACCCAGGCCCGCGTCAACGAGGCGCAGCCCGGCCTCCCCGCCGGCCTGTCCATCCAGGTGGAGCGGCTGACCCCCACCGTCTTCCCCATCCTCAGCTACAACCTCACCGGCGGCAGCACCACCGACCTCTACGACGCCGCCCTCTACCAGATCCGCCCCGTCGTCTCCCGCATCCCCGGCGTCAGCCGCGTGGAGGTGCAGGGAAGCGACGTGCGCGAGCTGGAGGTGATCGCCGACCCCGTGCGCATGACCACGCTCGGGCTCAGCTACACCGGGCTGGCCGACGCCATCCGCGCCGGCGTCCAGCCGGCCGCGGTGGGACGCGAGACGCAGGACTACCAGCAGTACCTGGTGGTCACCGACCTCGAGGCGCACACGGCCGACGACGTCGCGAACGTCGTGGTGCGCCCCGGCACGCGCGTGCGCGACGTGGCCACGGTGGCGATGGGTACCGAGGACCACGTCGCGCTCGTGGCGGGAGACGGGAAGCCCGCCGCGCTGATCAACATCTCCCGCCAGGTGGGCGGCAACACCGTGGCCATCACCGACAGCGTGGCGAAGGAGATGGCGGCGCTGCAGCGCACCCTGCCGCGGGGGATGCGGCTGAAGCCCGTCTACGACCAGGCCGTGCTGGTGCGCGAGGCGGTGGGCTCGGTGCGCGACGCCATGCTCGCGGGCGCCGTCCTGGCGGTGATCGTCCTTCTCCTCTTCCTCCGCCACGGCCGCATCACCGCCATCAGCGCGGCGTCGATCCCCCTGACCATGGCCGTCTCCGTGCTGGGGATGTGGCTGCTGGGGCAGACCTTCAACCTGATGACGCTGGGCGGGATGGCCATCGCCATCGGGCTGGTGATCGACGACAGCGTGGTGGTCACCGAGAACATCGCCCGCCACCTGGCGCTGGCGCCGGACCGGAGGACGGCCATCCGCGAGGCGGTGGACGAGCTGGTCTGGCCGGTGACCACGTCGACGCTCACCACCGTGGTCGTCTTCCTCCCCCTCGGCCTCCTGCAGGGCGTCGTCGGCCAGTTCTTCAAGGCGCTCTCCATCACCCTTTCCCTGGCCGTCCTGGTCTCGCTCGTCCTCGCGTTGACGATCATCCCCCTGCTGGCCGACCAGCTGATCCGCGAGGGCGAGGAGGACGTGGACGAGGACGAGGTCCCGCGCCCCGGCGTCCGCGGCATCCCCGCGCGCATCGGCCGCGGGCTGCGCCGGCTGACGGACGGCTACGAGCGCACGCTCACGCGGCTGCTGCGGCACCCCCGCCGGCTCTTCGCGGTGGCCGTCGGCCTGGTGGCGGCCGGCTGGCTGGCGCAGCGCTTCGTGGGGACGGGGTTCCTGCCGGAGATGGACGAGGGGGCGTTCGTGCTCGACTACTTCACCCCCGGGGGGACGGACCTGGCCGAGACCGACCGGCAGCTGCACGTGGCCGAGCGCATCCTGATGGCCACGCCCGAGGTGGAGGGGATCAGCCGGCGCACGGGCGCGGAGCTGGGGCTGTTCGCCACCGAGCAGAACGTGGGCGACATGGTGGTGCGGCTCAAGGCGCCCAGCCGGCGCGATCGCAGCTCCTTCGAGGTGATCGACGAGGTGCGGGGAAAGATCGAGTCGCGGCTCCCGCGGCTGAGCATCGAGTTCGTGCAGATCCTTTCCGACGTGATCAACGACCTGGCCGGCAGCGCCAGCCCGGTGGAGATCAAGCTCTTCGGCGACGATCTCGATCGCATGGAGGCGTACGCGAGGACGATTGCCGCGCCGATGGAGAAGGTGGACGGGCTCGTCGATCTCCAGAGCGGGGTGAGCGAGCCCGCGCCGGAGATGCACGTCCGCGTCGATCCCGCCCGCGCCGCGCGCGTGGGGCTGACGGGCGACGACGTGAACACGCAACTGGCCGCCGAGCTGCTGGGGGCCGAGGCGGGGCAGGTCCGCGCCGGCGACCGCACGGTGGGCGTGCGCGTGCACGCACCCGACGACGTGCGCTTCGACCCGCTGCGGCTTCCCACGCTCCCCGTGTTCAGCGCGTCGACCGGGGGCGACGTGCCGCTCGGCTCCGTGGCCACCGTCGTCCGCGGCAGCGAGCGCGCCGAGCTGAGGCGCGAGAACCAGCGCCCGGCCATCGCCGTCACCGGCGGGGTGGAGGGGCGCTCGCTGGGCGCGGTGATGGCCGACGTCCGGCGGATCCTGGCCGCGCACCCCGCGCCGCCGGGCGTGCGGGTGGAGATCGGCGGCGCCTGGGCGGGGCAGCAGGCCGCGTTCCGTTCGCTGCTGGCCGTGCTCGCGCTGGCCGGGCTGTCGGTGATCGCGGTGATGGTGATCCAGTTCCGCTCGTTCGTGGAGCCGCTGATCATCGCCCTGGCGGCGCCGCTCTCGTTCGTGGGCGCGCTGGCGCTGCTGCTGGCCACCGGCACCCCGCTGAACGTCTCCAGCCTGATGGGGATGGTGCTGCTGGTGGGGCTGATCGTGAAGAACGGGATCATCCTCCTCGACTTTACCCATCACCGCATGCGGCACGAGGGCGAGCCGCTGGGCGAGGCCGTCCGCGTGGCCGCGCGCACGCGCCTGCGGCCGATCCTGATGACCACGCTGTGCACGCTGTTCGGCCTGCTCCCGCTGGCGCTGGGCCTGGGCGCGGGCTCCGAGCTGCAGCGCCCCCTCGCGCTGGCGGTTATCGGCGGGCTGGCGCTGTCGACGCCGATCACCCTCTTCCTCGTCCCCGGCTTCGTCGTGGCCATCCGCGGCCGCGAGTACCGGCTGGGGTGATTCGAATTGATTTTCTGCATTCTCCAACCGGGGACACGGAGGAGCCGGCGCTCGGTCCGCCATCCTCCGTGCCCTCGTTGACGAAATCCGGGAATTGGGTTGATGTACCCGGACCGATCCCACACTGACGTCATCCTGAGGCCGGCCAGACCGTAATCAGCGTCTGCGCAAGCGGTTGCAGGCCGAAGGATCTATCATCGCGGCAGCACGGGATCCGGTCGGACGCACCAATACTCGACCCGGACCTGGTATTGGCGACTTTTGAAGATCCGGGATCACACCAGGATCGGACCGGTGTCGGGGCAGAACTGGTCGCACCTGCTCAGGGCGCAGGTGATGCCGCAGGTGCCCTCGCACGAGGCGCCGCAGGTGAACTGCCCGGCGCAGGTGTCGCAGGTGCGGCCGAAGAAGGAGCACCCGAAGGTGAACTCCCGCCCCTCCACCGTTCCGCGTCGCTCCACCTTCTCCGGCTGCGCCTGGAAGCTTTCGACGTGAAGGTCGTCCAGGTCGAGCTTGAGCTTGCCCATCGTGCACCTCCGCTGATGTCGAGTCGTTGCGGTTGAGCGCGGCCCCGTTTCGGCCCCGTGCACACTCTACGGCGGACGCGCCGCGCCGGATCTCCAGAAACTGAGGCCTCACGCGGAGACGCGGAGTCGCGGAGAACTCACCCCCGGCGCTGGGTTCTCCGCGTCTCCGCGGCTCCGCGTGAGGCCTCATCCCCGTCTACATCCGCGCGGGAACCGGGTTTGCGAGAGGAACCGCGCATCGCGCAGTCACGGCAACGGATTCGGGGGGATGGGGATGGTGGAGCAGGCGGTGCGGGCGGAGGAGGAGCGGAGCGTGTGGGTGGTGTTCAGCGGGCTGCTGCTGGTGATGCTGCTGGCCGCGCTCGACTCCACCATCGTGGCCACGGCGCTGCCGACCATCGTGGGCGAGCTGGGCGGCGTCGGACATCTCGCCTGGGTGGTGACGGCGTACCTGCTGGCGCAGACCGTCGTCACCCCGCTGTACGGCAAGCTGGGCGACCTGTACGGGCGCAAGCTCGTGCTGCAGACGGCGGTCGTCGTCTTCCTGCTGGGCTCGGCGCTGTGCGGGCAGGCGCGCTCGCTGGAGGCGCTGATCGCGTTCTGCGCGCTGCAGGGCCTCGGCGGCGGCGGGCTGATGGTGAGCTCGATGGCCGCCGTCGGCGACGTGATCCCCCCGCGCGAGCGCGGGCGCTACCAGGGGATCTTCGGCGCGGTGTTCGGGCTCTCCAGCGTGGCCGGGCCACTGATCGGCGGGTTCTTCACCACCCACCTGTCGTGGCGCTGGATCTTCTACATCAACCTCCCGCTCGGCATCGTGGCGATGCTCGTCCTCGCCGCGACGCTCCCCGCGAACCCGGAGCGCAGGCGCCACCGCATCGACTGGCTCGGCGCGGGAACGCTGGCGGCGGCGCTCAGCGGCATCATCCTGCTCACCGACCTGGGCGGGACGACGTACCCGTGGGGATCGCCGCAGATCGTGGGGCTCGGCGTCGCCAGCGCCATCTTCCTCTCCCTCTTCGTCTGGATCGAGCGGCGCGCGGCCGAGCCGGTGCTGCCGCTCAGGCTCTTCCGCAACCGCATCTTCACGGTCAGCAGCGCGGTGGGCGTCGTCGTCGGCTTCGCGATGTTCGGCTCCATCACCTATCTCCCGCTCTTCCTGCAGACGGTGAAAGGGGCGAGTCCGACGTCGTCCGGCCTGCAGCTGCTGCCGGTGATGGGCGGGATGCTGGTGACGTCGATCGCCTCCGGCCAGCTCATCTCCCGCTGGGGGCGCTACCGCGTCTTTCCCATCGCGGGGACGGCGGTGATGACGGTGGGCCTCTTCCTCCTCTCGCGGATGCACGCGGACACCAGCCTCGTCACCGCGTCGCTGTACATGCTGATCGTGGGGATGGGGCTGGGGATGGTGATGCAGGTGCTGGTGCTGGCCGTGCAGAACTCGGTGGAGTACGAGGACCTGGGCGTGGCGACGAGCGGGGCCACGCTCTTCCGCTCCATCGGCGGCTCGCTGGGGACGGCGGTGCTGGGCGCGGTGTTCGCCGCGGAGCTGGCCCAGGCGCTCGCGCGGGTGATGCCGGGCGGTGCACAGGCGACGGGTGCGCGCCTGGACCCGGCGGCGCTGCGGCAGATGCCGGCGGCGACGCGGTCGATGTTCCTGGGCGCGTTCACCGACTCGCTCGACACCGTCTTCCTCGTGGCCGCGTTCGTGGCGGTCGTCGCGTTCGCGCTGTCGTGGCTGCTGGAGGAGCGGCCGCTGCGCGCCTCGGTGGCGGCAGGCGGCGGCGCCGGCGTGGGCGAGACCATGGCGATGCCGCAGGACGACGAGCCGTGGCCGCCCTTCTCTCGCGCGCTGTGGGCGCTGATGCACCGCGACGCCAAGGTGCGGATGATCGAGAAGGTGTCGGCGATGGCCGGCGTCGCGCTCTCGCCCGCGGCGGTGTGGCTGCTGTCGCGCATCGGCCACGGGCGCGACGCCGACCCTTTCCGCGTGGGGACGGAGTTCGGCATCGAGCCCACGCGCCTGCGCCAGGCCGACGCCGAGCTGCGCGCCGAGGGGATGATCGACGGCGGCGCGCTCACCCCGCGCGGCGCGGAGACGCTCGGCCGGCTGCGCTCCGCCGCGCGCGAGTGGCTGTGCAGCCTGGTGGAGGGATGGGACCCCGAGCACCACGCCGGCCTCGCGACCATGCTGGAGCGCGTCGCGGCCGACGTGGTGGAGGAACGCGATTGAGAAGCAGGTCTCACGCAGAGGGCGCAGAGGTCGCAGAGGGCGGGAAGCTCTCTGCGACCTCT
>DASUYB010000163.1 GCA_036377595.1 Longimicrobium sp.
GTGCACGACGTGAAGCAGCTGATCGCGAACGTCCGCACCTTCCTCAAGAACAGAAAGCGCCAGCCCGACTTGGTCCGGCGCTACTTCCTGGAATCCCACGTCGCTTACGCCGCTGCAAACTAATTAGCGGGCGGAGTAATAGTTGTTCGAAGCATCGAGTGTTCTTTCCGCCTCTTGTATCACGATCTAACGTTCTGCACCGACCGACAGACTCGCGGTTGCCTGCGCCAGCCCAGCCCCTCGGGACGGGCCGCCGCTCGTGCACGCGCGCTCGCATACACGCATCTACGCAGGCAAGAGGAGGCCGATGCCCAAGCGGACCGACCTCCAGAGCATCCTCATCCTCGGCAGCGGGCCCATCGTGATCGGGCAGGCGGCCGAGTTCGACTACTCGGGGACGCAGGCCGTCCGCGCGCTGCGCGAAGAGAGGTATCGCATGATCCTGGTCAACACGGCCACGTGAAGTGAGAGTTCAGCCCCTATCTGAATTCCTTGACGTACCGCCTCGTGTCTCCGGTCTCCATAATTGAATAAACGGCAAATGGGTATGCTGACGTCTCGCTATATCTTACTAGCCCGTGGTACTTTAAATACGTCAGTGCTGGATTTAGTCGTCGGATTTCCCATCCAAGTTCCTCGGCGAGTTTCTCCGCGACCAGTTGGTTGGCCTGTCCGTGCACGAGTTTCTCTGCGATAAAACGTGCATCAGTTTCAGGATTCCAGGAGCGAAACACTCTATCAAACGACCAAAATAGAGAGTCGGTAGGCGCTACCATTCCGGCGCTCGTGCACGCGCGCTCGCATACACGCATCTACGCAGGCAAGAGAAAGCCGATGCCCAAGCGGACCGACCTCCAGAGCATCCTCATCCTCGGCAGCGGGCCCATCGTGATCGGGCAGGCGGCCGAGTTCGACTACTCGGGGACGCAGGCCGTCCGCGCGCTGCGCGAAGAGGGGTACCGCGTGATCCTGGTCAACAGCAATTGACCGGGCGGATGAACTCCGCCCGGTCAGATCCAATCTCCTCGGCGCTCGTCTCAGAGCGGCTCAGGAGTAAATCAGCGATGTCTTGCCGGACTGGCCGGGATAGTACAGGCGAAGTCGGGCGATATAGCTGCGGCCGCTGAAGAGCTTGTAGGCGATCGAGGCGTTCCGGTCCTCTCCACTGTCGTCATCTCCCGCCAAAAACCGCGGCTCGCCATTGACGTCCTCGAACAGGAGGAGCAGCGTGTCGGAGGCCCCCTTCGTCTCAATTCTGTACTTCCGCGACTCTGCGGGCCTGAGCACGAAGTCGACTTGCTGGCCGGCAGCCAGATCGACGGCTGCGACCTGGAACGGTTGAAGCGTCGAGATCGCCGCCTTCATTGGCGGGTACCACTTGAGCGCCCATTCCTTATCGGCCTTCGAGAGCGTACCCGGCGGCGTCAGGCCGTTGACGTCGTATTGCTCCGGCTCGTCGATCAAACCCGGTTCGAACTCGTATTCCATGATCGAGTCGGGATCCCAGCTCGATCCCTGCACCTGTTGCGGTGAAAGCTTCTCGAGGATGTTGTGATACGTCGTCGAGCGGTCCCACCTGTTGGGCGGCTTGGCCAGGGCGTCGTAGACGGCCTGCTCGTGCCACTTGATTCCCGCGAATGGGTTCTGGTGTTCGTGCTCCATGCCGAACACGTGCCCCAGCTCGTGGAGCGCGGTACCACGGCCGTACGGGGTGGTAAGATCCCACCCGTAGACCGTCGTCGGTTCGTTCAGCGGCACGGTCAGCACTTCCCGGCCTACTGCCGATGCGGAGATCCCGTCGGCGGTTGAGTAGCCGATACGGACCTCGGCCTCGCTGAGCTGACTCACCTCCTTGAACTCCAGGCCGATTCCCACCGCTTTCCAGGTAGCGAACGCTTGGCGCACCGCATCCGCCTGCGCCTTCGAAACCGCATAGCGTGACCCGCCTCCGAAGAAGCAGTAATGCAGCACGGTACCGTTCGCCCACTTGGATCGTCCCAGGATTATCGCCGCTGCTCGCCGCGGGTCGGCGGCGACGGTCGGAGAAAGCTGGGGAACCGGGCGGGGAAGGTTCCGGCAGAGCGGCTTGCGGGCCTGGTTCGCCTTCGCGGCCTTATCCGACCGACTCGTTCGGGTACGTGCCATGGAACGACCTCCATTCGAGTGATTGTGCAGGCGCGGTATTCCACGATCGGACTCACTACGATATAGATGGCCACCTCCGCGAGGTTTGCGATCGTGCGGTGTGATTGTGGAACTGCGGCTGGCGGAAGGGGCAGACTTTCCGGCGCCGCTCCAGCCCCATAGATTCCCGCCTCGCCCGAACACTCGCGTCCGCCTGCGCCGGCCCAGCCCCTCGGGGACGGGCCGGCGCTCGTGCACGCGCGCTCGCATACACGCATCTACGCAGGCAAGAGAAGGCCGATGCCCAAGCGGACCGACCTCCAGAGCATCCTCATCCTCGGCAGCGGGCCCATCGTGATCGGGCAGGCGGCCGAGTTCGACTACTCGGGGACGCAGGCCGTCCGCGCGCTGCGCGAGGAGGGGTACCGCGTGATCCTGGTCAACAGCAACCCGGCCACGATCATGACCGACCCCGACCTGGCCGACGCCACCTACATCGAGCCCATCACCCCCGAGTGGGTGGAGAAGGTCATCGAGAAGGAGAAGCCCGACGCCGTCCTCCCCACCATGGGCGGCCAGACCGCGCTCAACGTCGCGCTCGAGCTGCACGACAGCGGCGTCCTGGCGAAGCACGGGGTGGAGCTGATCGGCGCGAAGGCGAAGAGCATCCGCATGGCCGAGGACCGCAGCGAGTTCGCCAAGGCCATGGCGCGCATCGGCTTGAAGGTCCCGCACGGCGGCTTCGCCACGTCGCTCGACGAAGGGCTGCGCATCGTCGAGGACACGGGGTATCCCGCCATCATCCGCCCGAGCTTCACCCTGGGCGGCACGGGCGGCGGCATCGCCTACAACCGCGCGGAGTTCGAGGGGATGATCCGCCATGGGCTCGACCTCTCTCCCGTGCACGAGGTGCTGATCGACCGCAGCGTGATCGGGTGGAAGGAGTTCGAGCTGGAGGTGATGCGCGACGGCGCCGACAACGTGGTCATCATCTGCTCCATCGAGAACGTCGACGCCATGGGCGTGCACACGGGCGACTCCGTGACCGTCGCCCCCGCGCAGACGCTGACGGACGTGGAGTACCAGAAGATGCGCGACGCCGCCATCGCCATCATCCGCGAGATCGGGGTGGAGGCGGGCGGGTGCAACGTCCAGTTCGCCGTCAATCCCCGGAACGGCGAGATGCTGATCGTGGAGATGAACCCGCGCGTCTCCCGCTCCTCCGCGCTGGCGTCGAAGGCGACGGGATACCCGATCGCCCGCATCGGCGCCAAGCTCGCCGTCGGCTACACGCTCGACGAGCTGCCGAACGCCATCACGCAGACCACGCCGGCGTCGTTCGAGCCCGTGCTGGACTACGTCGTCGTCAAGTTCCCGCGCTTCGCCTTCGAGAAGTTCCCCGCGGCCGACAACACGCTGGGGGTGCAGATGAAGGCGGTGGGCGAGTCGATGGCCATCGGCCGCACCTTCCGCCAGGCGTGGCAGAAGGCCATCCGCGCGCTGGAGATCGGCCGCACCGGGTGGGAGATCGGCGCGACGCTCGCCGCGGACGGGCTGAAGGACGAGGAGCCGGAGACCATCCGCGCCTGCCTCCGCCGCCCGACCCCCGAGCGCTACTTCGTCATCAAGCGTGCGCTGCAGATGGGGATGGGCATCGAGGAGATCCACGAGCTCACCTACATCGACCCCTGGTTCATCGCCGAGCTGGCCACGCTGGTCGAGGCGGAGCAGCAGTATCGCGATCTCCCGGAAATCGACCGCGCGGCGATGCTGCGGATGAAGCGCTACGGCTTCAGCGACGTGCAGCTCGCCCGCCTCCGAGGCGAGAGCGAGGACGCGGTGCGCGAGCGGCGCTGGGGAATGGGCGTCCACCCCGTCTACAACATGGTGGACACCTGCGCCGGCGAGTTCCCTGCGGCGACTCCGTATCTTTACTCGACGTACGCGGAGGAGAACGAGTCCGTTCGCTCCGACCGCAGGAAGGTGGTGATCCTCGGCAGCGGGCCGATCCGCATCGGGCAGGGGGTGGAGTTCGACTACTGCTGCGTGCAGGCCGCGCTGGCGCTGCGCGACGCGGGGTTCGAGACGATCATGATCAACTCGAACCCGGAGACCAACTCCACCGACTTCGACGTCAGCGACAAGCTCTACTTCGAGCCGCTGACGCTGGAGGACGTGCTGGAGATCGTGCGCCTGGAGGATCCGCTCGGGGTGATCGTGCAGCTGGGCGGGCAGACGCCGCTGAAGCTGGCGCAGCCGCTGGAGCGCGTGGGCGTGCCCATCATCGGCACGCCGGTGGACGCTATCGACCGCGCGGAAGACCGCGAGCGCTTCGAGGCGCTGGCGCGCGAGCTGGGCGTTACCCAGCCGCCCAACGGCCTCGCCGTCTCCGCGGACGAAGCGGCGGAGATCGCCGGGCGCATCGGCTATCCCGTGCTCCTGCGCCCGTCGTACGTCCTGGGGGGGCGGGGGATGGAGATCGTGTACGACGAGCCCGGGCTGCGTGACTATTTCCAGCGCGCCGTCGAGGTCAGCCACGACCGCCCCGTGCTGATCGACCGCTTCCTCGAGGACGCCTTCGAGGCCGACGTCGACGCCCTCTGCGACGGCGAGACGGTGGTGATCGGCGGGGTGATGCAGCACATCGAGGAGGCCGGCATCCACTCCGGCGACAGCGCCTGCGTGCTCCCGCCGTACAAGCTCGACGACCGCCAGATCGCCGAGATGCGCGAGCAGACCAAGCGGTTCGCGCTGGCGCTCGGCGTCGTCGGCCTGATCAACGTGCAGTACGCGGTGTACGGCGGCACCGTGTACGTGCTGGAGGTGAACCCGCGCGCCTCGCGGACCGTTCCCTTCGTTTCCAAGGCCACGGGGATCCAGCTGGCGCGCATCGCCTCGCGGCTGATGGTGGGGGAGAAGCTGGCGGACTTCCGGCTGCCGGAGGAGATCCCGGTAGGCGGCGTGGCGGTGAAGGAGTCGGTCTTCCCCTTCAACAAGCTGGAGCAGGACCCGCTGCTGGGCCCGGAGATGCGGTCGACGGGCGAGGCGATGGGGTTCGACGACGGGTTCGGGATGGCGTTCGCCAAGGCGCAGGCCAGCGCGGGGATGGACCTGCCGCAGGAGGGCAACGTCATCATCACTGTGAACGACCCCGACAAGCCGACCATCACGCCCATCGCGCGGCGGCTTTCGGACCTCGGCTTCAAGCTCCTGGCCACGGGGGGGACGGCGCGCTACTTCCGCCAGCGGGGGATCCCGTGCGAGCGCGTGTTCAAGGTCAACGAGGGGCGGCCGAACCTGGCGGACCACATCATCAGCGGCGAGGTGGCGCTGCTGATCAACACGCCGCTGGGCAAGCAGAGCCAGTACGACGACTACACCGTGCGCCGCGCGGCCATCACCTACAAGGTCCCGTACATCACCACCACCAGCGCCGCAGAGGCCGCCGCGGACGCGATCATCGCGCTGCGCAACCGCGCCCGCGAAGTGCGCAGCATCCAGGAGCGCACAGGCGCAATCGCCAGCTCGGTGGGGTGACGGAACCGGTAAATTTCGTCACTTTTGCGCCACCGCAAACCACATTTGGACACACCTTGCGCCCGAGGCGGGGATTGGTTTTATTCCGGAAGTGACCTGTCTTCCCCAACAACGATGCGGGAGGTGCTCACGTGCCGAGGCCGATCATCGACTACACGCCGACGTCGCAGATGCCCCAGCGCCAAGTCAAGCCGATCCCCGGCGCGATGGACTGGCTCAAGGAGCATTGGGACGAGTATGCGGGCCAGTGGGTGGCCATAGGTCCCAACGGCCTCGTGGCCGTGGCCGACACGTTCCCGGAGTTGGCTGCCCGTCTTGGGGGTTCGTTTGAAGGAGTCCTGACCGCGCATCTCGTATGACGCGGCTCACAAACGCACACGGGGGTGCGTTCGCCACGGGCGAGGCTCGGTTCACATCTCAGCCGGCACACGAGGTCGATCTTCTAACGCGCATCCATCTGCCGATCGAGATCGGCACGGTTCCGACGCTCGCGGTGCTCGATACAGGTGGGGCTTACCTCATGCTCGACCCGCTGGTGGCGATGAGGGTGAAGCTCGGTGCGGCAATCGAGACCGACCAACTGGTGATTCGTGGATTCGTGATCGCCGGGACGGTGCACCGAATTCCAGTCACGATCCCGGCCGACGTGGGTGAGCCTTTGACGTTCGAGGCGACCGCCTTCGTTCCGGAGCTCGAGGACGGAGAGTTCTGGCCGCTGCCGAGCTATCTCGGATGGCAAGGATGCCTGGACCGCATCCGGCTCGCACTCGACCCGCGAGATGAGCGGGTTTACTTCGGCGCCGCGTAGACGTGATTCAATCGCGCTGAGCGCCGCCCGGTTTCCGCGTGGCGATCGGCACTGATTGTCGGAATTCCGCTGCGCGCTGCCGCGTGCGGAGGCAAATTTCGGTGGACCGTCTTCCGACAGGTCCCACCCTCCCGGGCGGCGCCGCGAAAACCCTACTCGCGGCGCCGCTCGGTCGCTATCATCTCCCTGTCCTCCCGCTCCATCCCGCCACCACGCGCCCACGTTCCCCGCGCATCCGCCCATGCAGATCCGCCGCACCCCGAGGGTCTACGACGTGTGCATCGTGGGGTCGGGCGCCGGCGGGGGGATGGCGGCGTACGTGCTGGCGCGCGCCGGCGCCGACGTGGTGATGCTGGAGGCCGGCCCCGACTGGGACAACGCGCGCGACGGGGCCATGTTCCGCTGGCCCTACCAGTCGCCCCGCCGCGGCGCCTCCACCCCCGAGCGCCCGTTCGGCGAGTTCGACGCCTGCCTGGGGGGATGGGAGATCGAGGGCGAGCCGTACACCCGCGCCGAGGGCACGAAGTTCGACTGGTGGCGCGCCCGCATGGTGGGCGGCCGTACCAACCACTGGGGGCGCATCTCGCTGCGCTTCGGCCCCGACGACTTCCGGCGCAGAAGCATCGACGGGCTGGGCGACGACTGGCCGATCGGCTACGAACAGGTGAAGCCCTGGTACGACGCGGTCGACCGGCTGATCGGCATCTTCGGGAGCACGGAGGGACTTCACAATCACCCCGACGGCATCTTCCTCCCCCCGCCCCGGCCACGCTGCTACGAGCTGCTGATCCAGCGCTCCGCGGCCCGGCTGGGGATTCCCTGCATCGCCTCGCGCCTCTCCATCCTCACCCGCCCGCTGAACGGCCGCCCCGCCTGCCACTATTGCGGCCAGTGCAGCCGCGGCTGCGCGGTGAACGCCAACTTCTCCAGCACCGGCGTGCTCATCGCCCCGGCCAGGCAGACGGGGCGGCTGACGCTGCTCACCGGCGCCATGGCGCGCGAGGTGACCGTGGACGCCTCGGGGCGCGCCACCGGCGTCTCCTACATCGACAGGGCGGCGGGCGCGGACGAGCACGTGCGCGCCCGCGTGGTCGTCCTGGCCGCCAGCGCCTGCGAGTCGGCGCGCATCCTCCTCAACTCGCGCTCGTCGCGTCATCCCCAGGGGCTGGCCAACGGCAGCGGCACGGTGGGGAAGTACCTCACCGACACCACTGGCACCGACGTGTGGGGGTTCGTGCCCGCGCTGGCCGGCCCGGTGCGGCACAACGAGGACGGGGTGGGCGGCGCGCACATCTACATGCCCTGGTGGCTCGACAACCGCGGGCTCGACTTCCCGCGCGGCTACCACGTGGAGCCGTGGGGCGGGCTGCACCTGCCGGCGTACGGCTTCATGGGCGGGATCGAGAAGTGGCCCGGCGGCGGGGGATACGGGAAGCAGTTGAAGGACGACTACCGCCGCTGGTACGGCTCCATCGTCGGCTTCTCCGGCCGCGGCGAGCAGATCCCCAGCGACGACTGCTTCTGCGAGCTCGACCCCGCCGTGGTGGACCGCTGGGGGATCCCGGTCCTGCGCTTCCACTGGAGGTGGAGCGAGCACGAGCACCGGCAGGTGAAGCACATGCAGGAGACCTTCCGCGCGCTCCTGGCCGACCTGGGCGCCACCGTCTTCACGGAGATGCCTTCGGCGGAGAAGGGCTACGGGATCGCGCCGGGCGGCCGCATCATCCACGAGCTGGGGTGCACGCGCATGGGCGCCGACCCGCGCACCTCGGTGGTCGATGCCGACTGCCGCGCGCACGAGGTGCGGAACCTGTTCGTGGCCGACGGCGGCGTGTTCGTCTCCCAGGCCGACAAGAACCCGACCTGGACCATCCTGGCGCTGGCCATGCGCACCGCCACCTACATCGCCGAGCAGGCGAAGCAGGGGGGACTGTGAGCGAGATGAGCCGCCGCGAGGCGCTGGCCGCCCTGGCGCTGATCCCCGCGGTCGCCGCGCTCCGCCCGCTTCCCCAGGCGCTGGACCCGGCCGCGCTGGAGCGGGCCGCGCAGGCCGCGCGCGAGGCGCTGGCCGCGGCCGCGCCCTACGCGCCGAAGTTCTTCACCGCGCACGAGTGGGAGACGGTGCGCCTGCTCGCGGACCTCGTCATCCCCCGCGACGAGCGGTCGGGGAGCGCCACCGACGCCGGCGTGCCGGAGTTCATGGACTTCATCATGGACGCCTATCCCGACCAGCGGACGGGAATGCGCGGCGGGCTGGCGTGGCTCGACAGCGAGAGCGTCCGCCGCTTCGGGACGCGCTTCGTGGCGGCGGGCGATGCGCAGCGGCGCGCGATCCTCGACGACGTCGCCTGGCCGGCCAGGGCGCGGCCGGAGATGAGCCAGGGCGCGGCCTTCTTCTCGCGCTTCCGCGACCTGACGGCGTCGGGCTTCTGGTCCAGCCGCATGGGCGTGGACGACCTGGGGTTCATTGGGAACACGGCGATCGCGGAATGGCACGGCTGCCCGCCCGAGGCGCTCCGCAAGCTCGGCGTGCGCTACGAAGAGGGGTGATGGAGATCTCGGACTCCGGTCAGCCGGTCCGTCCGCGCGAGTCCCATCCCCGACGTCATCCTGAGGCCGGCCAGACTGTAATCAGCGTCTTCGCAGGCCTTTGCAGGCCGAAGGATCTATCGCCGGCCCCGCACGCGATCCAGAGTTCACGCGCCGTTCCTGCCGGGGGACGGTCGTCGGAGTCGCTCGACGGATTGGAGATTTCGCAACGATTTCGAGTGAACGCGCGGCGTGAAGTCCGTCCGCGCGAGCTTCATCGGCCCTGATTGTGAGGGATGGGATGAGGAAACGGCTGGGGATCGGGATCATCGGCAGCGGCTTCAACGCGCGCTTCCATCTGCAGGCGTTCGTGGGCGTGCGCGACGCCGACGTGCGGGGCGTGTGGAGCCCCACCACTGTGAACGCGGAAGAGACCGCGGCGATGGCGCGGCGGCTGGACGTGGGCCCGGCGCGCGCCTTCGCCTCCATCGCCGCGATGGTGGCGGACCCCGACATCGACGCGATCTGGCTGTGCGGCCCCAACCACGCGCGCGTCGAGAACGTGGAGGAGGTGGTCCACGCCGTCGCCCGCGGCGCCGCGCTGAGGGGGATCGCCTGCGAGAAGCCGCTGGCGCGCAACGTGGCCGAGGCGCGGCGCGTGGCCGAGCTGGTGAACGGCGCCGGGGTGATGCACGGCTACCTGGAGAACCAGGTGTTCGCGCCCGCGGTGGAGCAGGGGCGTGCGCTGCTCTGGGCGCGCGGCGCGGCGGCCACCGGGCGGCCGTACCTGGCGCGCGCGGCCGAGGAGCACGGTGGCCCGCACGCACCCTGGTTCTGGCGCGGGCAGCTGCAGGGCGGCGGCGTGCTGAACGACATGATGTGCCACTCGGTGCAGCTCGTCCGGCACCTGCTGACCGAGCCCGGCGCGCCGCCGCGGTCGCTGCGGCCGCGGAAGGTGACCGCGCACGTGGCCAGCCTCAAGTGGACGCGGCCGGAGTACGCGCGGCGGCTGGCCGTGGCCATGGGCCGCGAGGTGGACTACACCCGCAGCCCGGCCGAGGACTTCGCCAGCATGACGGTGGAGTTTGAGACGCCCGAGGGGCTGCGCGTGCTGGGCGAGGCCACCACGTCGTGGAGCTACGTGGGCGCCGGGCTGCGCCTTTCAGCCGAGCTGCTGGGCCCCGAGTACTCGATGCAGTGGAACAGCCTGGACGCGGGGCTGAAGCTGTTCTTCAGCCGCGAGGTGCAGGGGCGGGCGGGCGAGGACCTGGTGGAGAAGCAGAACGCGGAGACCGGGCTGATGCCCGTGGTGGCCGGCGAGGCGGCCGTGTACGGCTACGAGGCCGAGGACCGCCACTTCGTCCGCGCGTTCCTGGGCCTCGAGCCGCCGCTGCTGACCTTCGACGACGGGCTGGAGGTGGTGCAACTGCTGATGACCGCCTACCAGTCCGCCGAGCAGGAGCGCACCCTCGCCTTCCCGCCCGAGGGGCTGGAGACGTTCGTGCCGGCGGTGGCGCGTGGAACTTGAGTGATATGAGTGGCGACCACGACCCGACTCGCGCGGGTTTGCGTGGGATCGGGTCGCGGTCGATGGACCGTTGGGTTAGACAGGTGCTAGTCCGGTCAGCGCGTTCACCATGGACGTTGATCACTCGCCGACCCAGAAGTCGATTTCGCGCAGCGCCCTGCTACCCGGTTTGAGGTAACCGCGCTGCCACTGGTCGCTGTCCTGGAGACCGTTCCAACGCTTCTCCTTTGGCTGTGCCTGTCTGCGAAAGCGCCAGCGATACTGATTGTAGATCGCCATGATATTGGTCGCGTAGGCGGCGGCGAGTCCCGGAGCGTCGCGGATGATCAAAAGGTTCTCGTCGTTGATACCACTTGCCTTGGGTCCAAGGTTATGCGATCCCGTCAGGATAACGGGATGGTCGCCGAACGGATCGACCAGCACGACCTTGCTGTGAACCATCGCGAAAGTCTTGGGTAGTTTTCGCATCTCGCGAGCAAACCACTCTGTAGCTTCGTCGATCTCGGCCGGGAGCACCACGTCGAAATTAGTCTTGTCGGGCTTCTCCGATTCGAACAACTCGACCGGATTCGCCGAGGTGCTCGGGTCCTGGTTGATAGCTCCATGCACGTACAGCCGCCCCTCTGGATCGTTCTCGCGGACTCGTTCGATGATCTTGTTGAGGAGTGTATCCTTAGGTCCTGGGTTGAACATCAGAAAGAGAATCGCCTGCTTTGCTTGCGCGATGATCTCTCGAGCCTGAGTCAGGTCGACTTGGCCCACCGTTGGTGTGAACCACAGGCGCACCGGCGTTTGATGAACCTTGTGGTCGCGCGACTTGCTGTTGCTGTTCTTCAATCCATCTGGACTCTCGTTCCCTGCTTGCTGCAGCCGATGCCATTGATCAAGGTATTCTTTTGCCAATCCGGAATCGTCAATCAGCACGGAGTTGTTGGCTTGCGTGCAAAGCCCGGTCCTAGTCCAGTTTTGGCTTCCGGTCCATACCCACCGCGGCTTGTTCCCGGCATCACAAATTACGAGAAACTTGTTGTGCCCCAATGCTCTTGGCGAAATCATGCGGTCATGTAGATCGATTTTCTTCGCTAGGCGCTGGCGAGCTTTTTGGTTTTGGTCCGCGCCCTGTTCCTTGACGCTTCCATTCGCAAGCACTACGTGGGCGCGCTTCCCCAACCGTTCCAGAGCGCTCTCCAGCTGTTCGTCCTCCAATTCGTAGAGAGCGGCGTAAATTTCTCGCTTGTCCTTCGCGGCAGCGGCGAGGAGCTCGAAGAGACGTACGCCCAGTGGTCCAGCCAGATAATTGCGGAATGGATCGTTCGGAGTTTCGATCACTTCCCTCAACTCTTTCGTTTTCAGATCGGTGGCGGTTATTCCCAGCCGGCGCGAGACCCACTGGGCGGCTACAATTCCACGGTTGAAGAATGCTTCGATCTTCGGGGCCACCTCAGAGCTCAGCACAATTTCCTCGGTCCACTCGCTGGCGGATTGCGAATCAGGACGAAGGTTGTTTCGGTCGGGGCCGACCATTGGCAGAACTCGATACTGTACTCTGTCCCCGGGAGCGGCCATGTAGTCGGTCCATTGGTACTTCTGGATTGGCCAATTCGTGGAGGCACGCCGCTCGCCTTCCTTATGTGTCTCCCCTTCGAACCCGACCCAGGTATTTACTACCTCCTCGATGCCGTCCCGCCGCCGCAGGAGCGCGAATCCACGACAGGCAGGAATCACTCCCGCCGGTTTCCATGCGATAAAAACGTCATCTCCATTGTGATAGACTTTGACTTTCATGGACATGGGATCTCTCCTTTCATGAAGGGTGCAAGACCGGTTCGGATTTCCGGCGCCGGTGTTTCACATAAGGCGAGTGCGAACGAGGCTCACGTTCACAGGACCTGACGCTTGAGAACAATCTCCTGCGAGGGATCGAAATAGATGGGAGCGATTCCGGCAACCTCCCATCCCTGCGATCCCAGCGCATTGAGAAGCCCGAGCAGGTCGTTGCCCAGCGATGTTGCTTGCGAGCCTCAGTTTACTCCGTGTGGAGAATTGTCCCGCTGGCCGATCAGGATGTCATATTAGAATGTCATGGTATTCTCCTCTTCAAACGGTGACCGACATGCCAGAAAGGCCGTTGCATGGATGTTTAGGCCGATACGAGCGGTGGTGTAGGCTCCGATTGCGATCCTGACGCAGCAGCGGACTCGCGGAAGGCGATCGCGAACAGCACCATCACCGCCGCCGCGAGCGCGGCGGGGACCAGCCAGATCGTGCGCCAGTCGTGCGTCACCGCGCCGCCGGCCAGCGTCGTGGCGTACGCCTGCACCACGCGGCCGGAGACGATGGCGCCGATGAAGTATCCCACGCCGAGCGTCGCGAAGGCGAGGAAGCCCTGCGCCGCCGCGCGGATCTGCGGGCCGGCGCGCTGGTCCACGTAGATCTGGCCGGTGACGAAGAAGAAGTCGTAGCAGATGCCGTGCAGCACGATCCCCGCGTACAGCAGCGCCACCAGCGGGCCGGGGTTGCCGAAGGCGAAGAACACGTAGCGCAGCGCCCACGCCGCCATCCCCACCAGCAGCATCCGCTTGACCCCCAGCCGCAGCAGGAACCACGGCATCACCAGCATGAACCCGATCTCCGACATCTGCCCCAGCGTCATCTTGGTGGCCGCCGCGGGGAGGCCGGTCTCGTTCAGGTACAGGTTGGTGAAGGTGTAGTAGAACTGCAGGGGGATGCAGAGCAGGAACGAGCCGGCGACGAAGACCAGGAACGCGCGCTCCTTCATCATGGCCAGCGCGTCCAGTCCCAGCACGTCGCGCGCACGAATCGGCTTCCCCGCCTGGGGCGCGGGCGTGTGCGGGAGCGCCAGCGAGAACGCCGCCATCGCCAGCGACGCGCCCGCGGCGATGCGCATGGGGACGGCGGTGGCCTCGACGCCGAGCTGGCCGACCAGGATCCCCGCCACGATCCACCCGATCGTCCCCAGCACGCGCACCCGGGGGAACTCCTTCGCCGGGTCGCGCATGTGATGGAACGACAGCGAGTTGGTGAGCGCCAGCGTGGGGATGTAGCAGAGCGCGTACAGCGTCAGCACGGCGTAGAAGCTGCCGAAGTCGCGAAGCGTCGATGCCCACCAGAGCGCGGCGGCGCCGGCCAGGTGCAGCAGCGCCAGGATCTTTTCGCTGGCGAAGAAGCGGTCCGCCACCATCCCCACGAAGAACGGCGAGATCATGGCCGCCACCGCCGTGGTCCCGTACGCCAGCCCGATCCGCGTGCCGTCGAACTTCAGCGTCTGCCCCAGGTAGGTGCCCAAGGTGACGAACCACGCGCCCCAGATGAAGTACTGGAGGAACATCATCGCCGAGAGCCGCAGCCGGGTGCCGTTCATCTCGCGCCGGGGATCGCTGGGGGATGGCGGGGAAGGGGAGACTACGGGAGCTCGCGGATGCGGACGTTGCGGTAGGCCACCCACGCCTCGTGGTCCTGCAGGGCGATGTGCCCGCGTGCCGCGCGCCCGTAGCGCGGCATGGTGGCGAACTTGCTGGCCCGCACGCGCGCCTCCCAGTCGGGGCTGCCCAGCTCGTATTCCAGCAGCCGCACGCCGTTCATCCAGTGCTCCACGTGGTTGCCACGCACCACGATGCGCGCCGCGTTCCACTCGCCCACGGGGCGGGTGGCGTCGCGCGCCGGCGCGTACAGCGCGAAGTCGGAGCCGGCCGAGGTGAGCGGGTCGCGGCCGTCGGGATGGCGCGCGTTGTCGAGCACCTGGTACTCCGGGCCGCTGCGCCAGACGTAGTCGAGCGTGGAGTCTTCCACCACGCGGTAGATGATCCCGCTGTTGCCGCCGGGCGAGATCTTCCACTCCAGCGCCAGCTCGAAGTTGCCGAACTCCTCGTCGGTGATCAGGTCGCCGCCGGCGCCCACGCGCGTGATGGCGCCGTCCACCACCTGCCAGCCGGCGGGCGCCGCCGCGGCCCGGTAGCCGCGCCACCCCCGCAGCGTCCGCCCGTCGAACAGGGGCCGCCACCCCTGCGCGTCCTCCGCTGAGGCAGATGGGGGAGGGTCGCCCGGTGGCGAGCCGCGCCCGCACGACGCGGCGGGAAGGAACGGGAGCGCGAGCAACGCGAGGAGCGCGCGAGAGCGTGTCATGCGAATGGCCGCGGCGATGGGAAGCGTATCGCGGTGGAGCAGGGAAATCGCGGTCGGGAGAGCCGTTCGCAGGATATTCACGGCTCGGCGGGGGAGCAAGAAATTTCTCCGGGCGGCTGAGCCGGCGCGTCGCGCCGAATGCAGGAGAGACAACGCGAGGGGAACCGCTTCGCATCGGCCCCCCTCGCGTATCTCCAATGACTCCGATGACCCCGCGTGAGACCCCCGCACCGATGAGCCTCACACGGAGTCATCGGAGTCGTCGGAGAGATGCGACGCGGGCGCCTGGCCGCGGGACGGGATCACTTCCGCTCGTACTTCCAGTTGCGGCCCTTGCCCTCGGCGATCCACTCGACGGCGGTGTCGATGCGCTTCTTCCGCGTGGCGTCGGTCTTCGCCTCGGTGATCCACTCGATGTAGTCCTTGCGCTTGCTCGGTGAGAAGGCGTGGAAGTGATCCAGCGCCGCCGGGTTGGTCTCCAGCGCCGCCACCAGGTCGTCGGGGACGCCGGGCTCCTTGCGCTCCTCCGCCGGCTTCTCGCGCCGCGGCGCCTTCACCCCCTCGTCGTTCAGCCGCTTCGCCTCGCGCAGGTAGCCGGCCAGCACGTCGTCGGGCGGCAGGTCGGACAGCTTCGTGATGCGGCCGAAGCTCCCCATCGCGTCCTCCGGCCGCTCCTCGCCGAAGATCAGCCCGTGCTTCCAGAAGTTGAACGCCGCGTGCTCCTTGAACGACGCGAGCCCGCAGAACATCCCCTTGTACATGAACGCCGGCATCCCCCACTTGATGTCTTCCTGCACCTCGGGGACGGTGGCGTGCACCAGCTCGCGCAGGTGCCTCAGGATCGGCCTGGCAAAGTCGGCCGACTTCTCGATGTAGGCGTCTACGCGGGGATCTCGGGTGGACATCGGGGTCGCTCGTCGTGCGGGTGGTGAAGGTGATGCGGTCAGGTGCGCTCGAGCAGCAGGTTGATGGAGAAGCGGCGGAACTCCTCCCGCCGCCGCTCGGACGAGATGCGGGCGAGGAAGGCCCAGAGCCAGGCCAGGCGCATGTGCCGCTTCAGCCGCAGCGCGTCGTCGAAGGTGCCGCTCCACCACGCCTCGCGCCAGCCGTAGCGGGCGAAGAAGCCCGACCCCTCCTCGGGCGCGAACTTGAACGGCGCGTTGCCGGCCTTGACCTGCTTTCCCCACGACTTCTGCATCCACTTCATCAGCGCGGGGCTCCCCAGGTCGGTCAGCCACCAGCGAAACGCGGGCTGCTCGTGCAGCGCCGACGCCAGCGCGGCCACCTCGTCGGCGGAGAGGTAGACGAGCAGCCCCTCGGTGACGACCAGCGCCTGCCGCGCGCCTTCCGCCACGCGCGCGAACACGCCGGCGCGCTGCACCGCGTCGGACAGGTCGGCGGACACGGCCTCGTAGCGGCAGCGCGGCGTCTCGCCCTCCATCATCCCGCGCTTGTACTCGGTGATGCCGGGGAGGTCGACATCCACCCAGCGCAGCTCCGGCGGCAGGTCGAGGCGCCACGCGCGGGTGTCGAGGCCGGCGGCCAGGTTCAGCACCAGGTCGGCGCCGCGGCTGCGCACGCAGTCGAGGATGACCTCGTCGAACACCTGCGTGCGGACGATCATCGGCCACGCCATCGACCGCCCCTTCGGCATCGCGCGGACGATGGCCTCGCCGCGCTCGCCGGCCAGCCTGCGCGCCCAGGGATCGCGGAAGTGCGCGTCCGGGCGCTCCGTCTCCATCGCCCGGTAGACGGCCACCCAGCGCGCGGTGTCGGAGACGTTCTCGATCATCCTCGTTCGGGTCGGGGGAGAACGACGGATTGGCGTGGGAGCGGAGTCGATGGCAGGATATCCGCGGTGTCCGCGCGGGGCAAGCGATTCGTACGCGTCCGACGAGGAGATCCGGGGGATGGTGGAGATCGAGCTGCGGACGTTCATCGCCGCGCCGGTGGAGCGCGTGTTCGACCTGTCGCGCAGCATCGACCTGCACCAGCGCTCGACGGCCACGACGCGCGAGACGGCGGTGGCGGGGCGCACGTCGGGGCTGATCGGGCTGGACGAGACGGTGACCTGGCGGGCGCGGCACCTGGGTGTCACCCAGTACCTCACCAGCCGCATCTCGGGCTACGATCGGCCGCGCTGGTTCCGCGACGAGATGGTGCGCGGCGCGTTCGCGTGGATGGAGCACGACCACTGGTTCGACGCGGCCGAGGGCGGCACGGTGCTGCGCGACCGCTTCCGCTTCGCCGCGCCGCTGGGCCCGCTCGGGCGCATCGCCGAGGCGCTGCTGCTGCGGCGCTACATGACGCGCTTCCTCGAGGCACGCAACGCCGAGATCAAGCGTGTGGCCGAGTCGGACGCGTGGAGAGAACTTTTGTCGGCAAAAGATGACAGCGGCCCCGGCTAGCGGCGAGTGGCCCCCCGTCGGCACGAGCCGCGGACGCGCGGGTATGCAACGGATGTGAACGAGGAAGAGGCGATGACGCATCGGTTCACCATCGAGGTACATCGCACTAGGAAGGGCTTCGTTGCCACTTCGCCCGAGTATCCCCATGCGTGCGGGCGCGGTACCACCCTTGGGTCCGCCGTCGCGCGCCTGGGAGACGAGATCGAGCGAGCCGACAGCCACGCCGCAACGCAAGGGCAGATCCGGAGCGGTGAGGTGAGCGAAGAGGGTTGCGAATCTCCCCGTCCCGAAGTAAAATGGACACCGTCGAAATCGGATGACACATCCATCGCGGAGACGGTTTCCATGCCTCGACACGAGACGATGCCACTCTCCAGCGGGCGACGTCGCGGGCGGCAGGTGCCCGGCGCGCTCCAGTGGATCAAGGAACACGCGGACGAATACGCGGGACGCTGGGTGGCCGTGGGTGAAAGCGGCCTGGTCGCGGCGGCGGACAGCTTCGAGGAGCTGCGGAGCCAGCTCGCCTCGCTGCAGGGAATCGTCGTGACGCAGGTCACATGAGCCGCCTTGCCGACAGCACCGGATCGTCGTTCGCGACCGGCGAGGCACGGTGCTCTTCCCGGCCGGCGACGCTCGGCGAGCGCCTCACCCGGCTCTTCGTGGAAATCGCCGTCGGCGACGTAGCGACCGCCGCCGTTCTCGACACGGGGGGCGCGTACCTGGTGCTCAGCCCCTCCGTTGGAGCCGCGCTGGGGCTGGACGACACGGTTGCGCTGGGCAGGGATCGGATCATGATTCGCGGGTTCGCCCTCGAAGGCACGATCCACCGGCTGCCGGTGACGATGCACGCTTCGGCGGGTGAACCGCTGACGTTCGAGGCGACCGCCTTCGTTCCGGAGCTGGATGCCGGGACGCAGTGGATGCTCCCCAGCTACCTCGGGTGGCAGGGATGTCTGGAGCGGATCCGTTTTGCCATCGATCCCGGTGAGGAACTGATCTACTTCGGCGCGCGGCGGACCTGAAGTTCGCGGCGCGAGGCCGGGCGGGGCGGGGCAGGGTCCTTGCCTCGCCCCGTTTCCATGCAGACGCTGCTGGCGGTGGACCTGGGCGTGCGGACGGGGCTGGCGCTGTACGGGGGAGACGGACGGCTGCTGCGCTACCGCTCGCAGAACTTCGGCAGCGCGGCGCGGCTGCGGCGTGCCGTGCCCGCGCTGCTCGACGGCGAGCGCGACCTGGCGTGGCTGGTGATCGAGGGAGGCGGCCCGCTGGCCGACGCGTGGGAGCGCGAAGCGGCGCGGCGGCGGCTGGGCGTGCGCCGCATCGGCGCGGAGGAATGGCGGCGCGCGCTGCTCTACCCGCGCGAGCAGCGCACCGGCGCGCAGGCCAAGACCACGGCGGACGGGCTCGCGCGGCGCATCATCGAGTGGTCGGGCGCGCCGCGGCCCACGTCGCTGCGCCACGACGCGGCGGAAGCCATCCTCGTCGGCTTCTGGGGCGTGCTCGACGTCGGCTGGCTCCCCGACATCCCGCCCGAGCTGCGGCGGTGACCGCCAGACGCGCTGCTCCCTGGCAACCCATTTTCGATGTGATTACATTGTGATTACACCAAGGAGGGAATCGTGAGAGCGCGAATCATTCGGATCGGCAATTCGAAGGGGGTCCGGCTCCCAAAGTCGCTCCTCGAACGGAGTGGGCTGGAGGGAGAAGTGGAGCTCGAGGCGAACGACGGCGAGATTATCGTGCGCGCGGCGGAGCACCCGCGTGCGGGCTGGGAGGAGGCGTTCGCGGAAATGAGCGCACGGGGTGACGACGAGTTGCTCGACGGTGAGCAGCTCGGCAGTTCCTCGTGGGACGACGAAGAATGGGAGTGGGCGTGAAGCGGTTCGACGTCTATCTCACGCGGCTCGACCCCACAAAGGGTAGCGAGATCCAGAAGACACGCCCCTGCCTGATCATCTCTCCCAACGAGATGAATCGTCCCTTGAAGACCGTGATCATAGCGCCGATGACCACCCGCGGACGTCCATATCCCAGCAGGGTCGATTGCGTGTTCGGCGGGAAGAACGGGCAGGTTGCGCTGGACCAGATCCGAACCGTCGACAAGACGCGATTGGGACAACGCCTGGGTGATCTCGATCGACCTACTCGCAAGCTCGTGCTGGACACGCTGGCGCGGATGTTCGCTCCCTAGCCATGAAATTCGAAGCGGCTCCCGATGATCTCGAGAGCCGCTGATGTTGACGGGGTGCGGAACGTGCCGTGCGCGTCAGGGCTCATCGCCCAGGAAGCGGCGGACCTCCTCGAGGACGCGGCGCGGCTCCACCGGCTTGGCCAGGTAGCCGTCGCAGCCGACCTCCACCGCGCGCTCGCGGTCGGCGGCCAGCGCGTGCGCCGTCAGCGCGATGATGGGGATCGACGCGGTGGCGGAGTCGGCCTTGAGGGCGGCGGTGGCCTCCCAGCCGTCCATCACCGGGATCGACACGTCCATCAGGATCAGGTCCGGGTGGTGCTCGCGGGCCATCCGCACCCCCTCGCCACCGTCGCCGGCCAAGAGCACGCGGTAGCCGAAGTGCTCCAGCATCGTGCGGTACACGATGCGGTTGTCTTCGTGGTCCTCGACGAGCAGGATGGTTCGGCTCACGGGCTGGGCGGGATCGGGTCGTGAGGGGAATCGCCCGCGGGAGCGGCAGCCTTGCCGGGCGCGCGTCAATCTGCTACGGTGTGTTCGACATGTCAAATGCGGTTCGGCTACCCGAATCGGGCACGAAGCGGGACGAGGCCCCCCGCGCGGCCCTCGACGCAGCGGCTAAATCCTTGCAGGGGCGTCAGATGCGACCTGAGCAGGGGATCCCGTTGGCCGGAGGTGGGGGGCTGCCTTCCGAATCGAGACCGGGCCCGGTGCGCCGCAAGGCGGTGGAGCTTTCGGCCTTTTTCGAGCGGCTGCGCCAGATCCTGGACGACCGCGGCCTGTCGCAGGCCGACCTGGCGCGCGAGCTGGGCGTGGGCGTGGCCACGGTGAGCGAGTGGTTCACCCGCGGCCGCGTGCCCAACGGCGACGTGATGCTGCGCCTGCCGGGCGCGCTGCGGGTCAACGGCCACTGGCTGCTGACCGGCGAGGGCCCGCGCGAGCGCGAGCCGGCGCCGCAGGGCGACCCGTACCTTCGCGGCGCGGGCGACGCCATCCAGCGGCTCGCGCAGGCGCTGGACGACGTGGCGCGGCGCTTCGGCGCGCCGGCCGGCGGGCCCGATCCGTCTCCCGAATCGACCTGACGTCACCCTGCCCGCGCGGATCGCCTCCCGCGCGGGCCATCCCATCCCCGTCCTTGCCGCACGGCCCCTCGGCCGCGCGGAGGTGAAGCCGTGCCGACCACCCTGATCGGCGTCGACCTGCGGCGCCCGCCCGAGGAGCAGTACCCGCGTCCCCACAACCGCTGGCATCCCGACATCCCCCCGGTCGCCTCCGTCGATCCGGGGTCGGTGTTCCGCATGGAGTGCCTGGACCTGTCGGGCGGGCAGATCGTGAACAGCGACACCGCCGACGACGTGCGCGACCTCGACCTGGCCCAGCTCCACTACCTGAGCGGCCCGGTGGCGGTGAACGGCGCGCGCCCGGGCGACCTGCTGGTGGTGGACGTGCTCGACATCGGCCCGCTGTCCGGCGCGGAGTGGGGATACACGGGGATCCTGGACCGGCACACGGGGACAGGGCTGCTGACCGACGAGTATCCCGAGGCACGCAAGGCCATCTGGGACCTGAACGGGATCTACGCCACCTCGCGCCACGTGCAGGACGTGCGCTTCGCCGCGCTCCCGCACCCGGGGACGATCGGGTGCGCGCCGTCGCCCGAGCGGCTGGCGCGCTGGAACCGCCGCGAGCTGAAGGCCACCGCCACGCACGGCGGCCACTTCGCGCAGGGGACCGCGGTGCCGCAGGCCGAGGGCGCGTTGCTGGGGATGCTCGACGGCGCGCGCGCCGAGCGCATCGCGGGCGAGGCGGCGCGCACCTGGGCGGCGCGCGAGAACGGCGGCAACCTCGACGTGAAGGAGCTGGCCCGCGGCTCGCGCGCCTACCTCCCGGTCTACGTCCCCGGCGCCAACCTCTCCGTGGGCGACCTGCAGTTCTCGCAGGGCGACGGGAAGATCACCGGGCTGGGCGGGGTGAAGATGGCGGGGTACATCGACCTGCACGTGGACCTGATCCCCGACGGCATCAACCGCACGGGGATCACCAGCCCGGTGTTCGAGCCGGCCCCCACCGAGCGCGGCTACTCCGAGTTCGTCACCTTCCAGGGGATCTCGGTCGACGAGAACGACACCCAGCACTACCTGGACGTGTGGGTGGCGTACCGGATGGCCTGCCGCCACGCCATCCGGCACCTGCAGCGCTTCGGATTCGCCGGCGAGCAGGTGTACGTGCTGCTGGCCGCCGCGCCCGTGCACGGCCACATCTCGTGCATGCTCGAGCACCCCAACGTGTGCTGCACGGTGGCCGTCCCCAGCGGGATCTTCGACTTCGACGTCGGCCCGCGCGCCGAGATCCGCTCCGCCCCGCGCGGCGAGCTGGCCCGGCCGGGGTGAGGCGGGTTCAGTCCACCACCCACTTCAGCTTCTTGATGTCCAGCCCCAGCGAGATCCCCACGTCGGAGCTGGAGCCCGTGCATTGCCCGCCGCACAGGCTCCAGGTGATCTCGGTGATGTCGATGAAGAGGATGGTGGTGGACTCGACCACGATGGTGTCGCCCTGCTGGGGCGGGCAGTCGCAGGGAATCTCGAACCAGAACGGGTCGAGCGAGATGCCGAGGCCGCCCCCGGAGACGACGTGGCACCCGCGGCCGCCGACCGATCCGACGCTCTTGTCGGCGTTGAACGGCGCGCCCACGCTCAGGCTGACTCCATTGAAGGTGATGGACATGGTGCACCTGCCGGGCGGGAGGTAGCGGTGTGGCCCCGGCGGAGGCGCGGCCGGGGGAGAGCGTCGCCGGAGAGGTTGCGGTGACGCGGAGAGGGCTCTCCCCGAACGATAGGCGCCGCCGCGCGCGGTGCAAGCATCCTGGCATCCGGCGCGGCCCGCACCGCATCGGATCCGGCCGGGCGATCGGCCGCGACTGGACTTCCGGGTTACGAACCACATATTCCATTTCCGGACCTTCCTCCTCGTCCCCCGCAGGACACCTCGTGGAAACACCCTCGCGTTCCCCCCGCCGGCTTAGCATCCTCAAGCCGGAGAGCGTCGGCGCGCACGCCGGCCGCGGCGCGGAGATCGTCGTCATCGCCCTGCTCTACCTGCTCTGTCTCGGGGGGATGGGAGCCGGCGCGCTGACGGTGATCTTCGCGGACGACCCGTACGGCGCCCGCAGCCAGACCACCTTCGGGATGATCGTCGGCGGCGTGTCGCTCCTGGGGATGATCGTGCTCACCCTGGTGATCGCCATCGATTCCGCGGACGCGCTCGGCCTGTCGCGGCGCCGACGGAGGCGCCCGCGCATCGAATCCCCCGCGCCGCACGCCGATGGCGATGCGGCACCCCGCTCCTGATCCCCCCGGTTCATCGTGCCGATCATGACCGAGATCGATCCCGAGACGCATCCGGCCGCGGGCGCGAGACGGCCCTGGGCGCCGCCGAGCGTCACCGAGCTCCCGCGGCTGACGCAGCTGACGCTGGCGACGGGGCCGGGCGTGAACGAAGGGCCCGGGTTCGGTGGCGGCAGCGTCGTCATCCCCTGAGAAGCTGTTATGAACCGATCTCGAGCAGCTTGTAGGCCTTCGCCAGCATGAGACAGGCAAAGGCGATGAAATGCAGACCGGCCAGCGTCTCAGGCAATCGCTCGTAGTCCTTGGCCAACCTGCGGAATCGCGTGAGCCAGGCGAAGCTGCGCTCGACGACCCAGCGCTTGGGCAGGAGCACGAAGCCCTTCACCGCCTCCGGGACCATGACGACTTCGAGGCGGATTCCATGCTCCTTGGCTGCGTCGCTTGCCTGCGGTCCGCGATACGCGCCGTCGACGTAGGCCAACTCGACGTTTTCGCCCGTGGTCTTCTGCGTCGCGTGGGCGAGCGCGGCAACGGCATCGCGGTCCTGGGCGCTGGCGGAGGTGACCACGACCGCAAGCAGGTTGCCGAGCGTGTCGACCGAGATGTGCACCTTGGACCCGCGGGTCTTCTTGTGCGGATCGTTGCCCGCCCGGTGCCCGCTCTCGGGCGTGGAGCGCAGCGTGCGTGCGTCGATCACCGAGCCGGTAGGCTGCTCGTTGCGGCCCTGGAGCAGCCGGATGAGCGCCCGGAGGTCCTTCGTCATGGATTCGAATACCTCGGCCCGGATCCAGCGCTGCGTCTGCTGGTAAACGGCAGCCCACGGCGGCAGGTCGTTCGGCATGTACCGCCATGGCGAGCCGGTTTTGACGATCCAGCGCAGGCCGTTGAAAACCTCGCGTAACGAGTGCTCGCGCTGGGGAGCTGTCACGCTGATCAGGGCCAGATACGGTGCGACGAAGGCCCATTCCTCGTCGCTGACATCACTCGGGTACTTTTTGCGATTCGACATGCATCGAATCTAACCCGAGATGCACAGAGTGCATAACAGCTTCTGAGCAGCGACCTCCCACGCGCGCCCGCCGGTAACATGGCGGGCGCGCCGCGTTTCATCTCCCTGTCCCCGTTGCGATCCCGGCGCGCGGGCGAGATGTTGCGCCCCTCATCGCCATCTCTCCGCGCGCCGTTCGCGGCACCGCGGGGCACGCTCGCGCCGCGTTGCAAACCATCCGCACCGGTGCGAGGATCTCAGCAGGGTGGCGATTGTATTCCGAGCCGCTCCGCCGACCGGCGATCCGAACTCCACGCGAGGTACATCCCCTGGCTACCGCCGAGAAGGAAATCGAGACCCTGCTGGGCGACGCGGCCCAGCTCCGCGCGCAGGTGCAGCGCCGCATCGTGGGCCAGGAGCGCGTGCTGGAGGAGGTGATCATCTGCCTCCTGGCGGGCGGCCACGCGCTCCTCGTCGGCGTTCCCGGGCTGGCGAAGACGCTGCTGGTGCGGACGCTGGCGCAGGCGCTGGAGCTGGAGTTCAAGCGCGTGCAGTTCACCCCCGACCTGATGCCGGGCGACATCACCGGCACGGAGGTGATCGAGGAGGACCGGACCACGGGGCGCCGCGCGGCGCGCTTCATCCGCGGCCCCGTGTTCACCCAGGTGCTGCTGGCCGACGAGATCAACCGCACGCCGCCGAAGACGCAGGCCGCGCTGCTCGAGGCCATGCAGGAGGGCCGCGTGACCGCCGGCGGCGAGGACCTCCTCCTCCCGCGCCCCTTCTTCGTCCTCGCCACGCAGAACCCGATCGAGCAGGAGGGGACGTATCCGCTTCCCGAGGCGCAGCTCGATCGCTTCATGCTCGACATCCGGCTGGACTACCCCAGCGCGGACGAGGAGGTGGAGATCCTTCGCGCCACGACGGGCACGCTCGACGCCGACGTGCAGCCGGTGCTGGACGCCGAGCGCGTGCTGACGCTGCAGCGCTGGACGCGCGAGGTGCCCGTCGCCGACAACGTCCTGGCCTACGCCGCCTCGCTCGTCCGCGCCACCCGCCCGGCCGACGGGAGCGCGACGGACGACGTGAAGCGCTGGGTGCGCTGGGGCGCCGGCCCGCGCGCCGGACAGGCGCTGATCCTGGGCGCAAAGGCGCGCGCGCTTCTCGCCGGCCGCTTCCACGTGACTCCCGACGACGTGCGGCGCGTGGCGCTTCCGGTGCTGCGCCACCGCGTGCTGGTGAACTTCCACGCCGAGGCCGAGGGCGTGTCGACCGACGCCGTGGTCTCCCGCCTCCTCCAGGCCGTCGAGCCGCCGCGGAGCGGGTTGTGAGCTCCTCCCTGCCAGGGTGTTGCGGGCGAATGAATTCGCTGCAACAACGGCCCGAAGTCCGCCTTCGCGGACTCACGCCGCGGCATGGGTCCATCGAGCCGAGGTCCGTCGCCCGCGCTGAGTTCTCCCCTCCCCCATCCCTCCCCCCTCGTGGGGGAGGGGCCGGGGGTGGGGGGGATCCGCGGCCGCGCCGGGGCCGGCTGAAGCAGCCGGACGTCGGCCCTCCAGTCCGCGAAGCGGACTTCGTGTGGTGGTTGCCGTGGCTTCAGCCGCCGGGGCTGGATGTTGGCGAGGTGCACGGATGACCGCCTCCACCGACTTCCTCCCGCCCGGCCTCCTCGAGCACCTCGGCGGGCTCGAGCTGATCGCGCGCACGGTGGTCCGCGGCTTCCAGGCGGGGATCCACCGTTCGCCATTGCGCGGGGCGGGCGAGGACTTCGCGAAGCACCGCGACTACCAGCAGGGCGACGACGTCCGCTACCTGGACTGGAAGCTGTATGCGCGCACCGACCGGCTGTACGTGCGCGAGTTCGAGGAGCGCTCCAATCTCCAGGCGTACGTGGTGGTCGATGCGTCCGCGTCGATGGAGTACGCGGGCGCGGGCGGCGTGTCGAAGCTGCGCTACGCCTCGTACCTGGCCGCCGCGCTCGCGCACCTGATGATCGGCGCGGGCGACGCGGTCGGGCTGGCCGCGTTCGGCGCGGGGGCGCGGCTGCTGTTGGCGCCGAGGGCGCGCAAGGGCCATCTCCACGACCTGCTGCTGAACCTGGAGCGGCTGCGCCCCGGCGGCTCCGAAGGCGCCGCCGCCGTGCTGGATCGCGTGGGCACGCAGATGCGCCGCGGCGGGCGCGTCATCGTCATCTCCGACCTGCTGGAGGAGGATGGCGGAGATGCGCTCGCCGTCGCCGCCGGCCGCCTCCGCGCGCGCGGCGACGAGGTGATCGTGCTGCGCGTGCTGACGCCGGAGGAGACGGGGGATGCGACGCCGGACGCGGGTCTCTTCTTCGACCCCGAGCGTCCGGCGCGGCAGGTCCCCGCCACGCCGCGCGCGGACCCCGGCTACGCCCGCCGCGTCGGCGAGTATTTCGCGATGCTGGCGGACCGGTTGCGCGAGCGCGGCGTGGAGTACGTGCCGCTCTCCACCGCCGAGCCGGTGGAGCAGGCGCTGGTCGCGTGGGTCAACCGCCGGCGGGGGACGTGATCACCTTCGGCACGCCCGCGTTCCTGCTGGCCGGCGCGCTGGCCGCGCTGGTGCCGCTGGCGCTGCACCTGATCCGCCGCCGCCCGCCATCGCGCGCGCCGCTGCCGACCGAGCGCTTCCTGTCGCCCGACCCGCGCACCGCCGTCCGCGTCAGCCGGCCGACGGATCCGCTCCTCCTGGCCCTGCGGATGCTGCTGCTGGTGCTGGCCGGCGCGGCGTTCGCGCGCCCGGTCTGGTTCCCCGCGGCGCGCGGCACCCGCGAGGTGGTGCTGCTCGACACCGGCGCGGGAATTGGCGACGCGTGGCCGCAAGCGGTCGCCGAGGCGCGCCGCCGCCTGCTCGCGCCGGATGGCACGCTGCGTGGTGAGCTGGTGCTGTTCGACACCCTCGGCGTCCGCATGCACCGCGTGACCGAGGCGACGTTCGCCACGCTCGCCGGCTCGCCGCCGTCGCGCGCGCCCAGCCGCTACTCCGCCGCGCTGCGCTCCATCCCCGCCGCCGCGCGCGAGCTTCGCGGCGCGGACTCGATCCGCGTCACGCTCATCACCCGGCCGCGATGGAGCGCGTGGAGCGACGGCATCGCCCCGCTTCGCCGCGCCGCGTGGCCGGGCGCGATCGAGGTGGTGGCGATCCAGGGCGCGGCGGCGGCCGATTCGGCGCGAGTAGATACCGCCTCCCGCGAGGCGATCTACCTCGTCGGTGATCGCCCTGCGCCCGTCGCGTACGCGAAGCTGGCGCTGGAGGCGACGGGATGGACGGTGCGTGACGTCCCCGCCGCGAACGCCGTCTCCATGGGGAGCGCGCGGCTCGCCGTCGTCGCCGCTCCCGTCCCCGCGGCGACGGCGGATGCGCTGCGGCTCCACGCCGAGTCGGGGGCGACGGTGCTGGTGACCGCGCCCGCCGCCGCGTCCTTCCGCGACCTCCTCCCCTGGCGCGGGGCGATGCGCGTGGACAGCACGGGTGGCGCGATGTGGCTGGCCTCGGGCGAGCACGTCTCCGGCGCGGCGACGCGCGTTTCAGGAGATGCGGCGCCTGACGCGGCGGCCATCGCGGCGTGGGAGGACGGCCGTCCCGCGGCGGCCGCGCGGCGCATCGGGCGTGGCTGCATCGTGTTCGCGGCGACCGATCTGGAGCGGGGGGAGATGACGCTCGACGCGGCGTATCCCCGCGTGATCGACCACCTCGCGCGCGGCTGCGAATCTCCCGCTCCCGGCGACGGAGAGGCGCCGCTGGACGCGGGTGCGCGCGCCGTGCTGCGCGGGCGCGGACCGGCCGTCGTGGCCGCGGGCGCGGTCCCCGGCGCGGGCGGCGGGATCGCGCTCGGGCGCTGGGTGATGGCGGCGGCGCTGCTGGCGGCGCTCACCGAAACGTTTTTCGCCTACGGTCGTACGAAATCGGCATGAACACCGTCCTCCGCCGCATTCCCCCCTCGCCGCCGGTCCTCCCGCCGGTGGAGCGGATCGTGGCGCGCGTGCGGCGGCTCTGGCGGTGGTCGGTGCTGGTCCGCGCGCTGGTCGTGGGGCCCGCGCTGCTGGCCCTTTCGGCGCTCTTCCTCCTCACCCTCGACCTGCTCTTCCCACTCCGCGCCGTCCTGCGCGAGGTGCTGCGCTGGGTGCCGCCCACCCTCGGCGTGGCGACGCTGGCATTCGCGGCGATGCGGATCGCGCGGCCGCCCTCGGCGCGGCGCTTCGCGCTCCTGGCCGAGGAGCGCATCCCCGAGCTCGACAACCGGCTGATCACCGCCTTCGACGTGGCGGTGGGCGATCCCGAGTCCATCGTCGCCCGCGCGTTCGTGGCCGATGCGGAGCGGCGTCTTGCCGGCATCGAGGCCACCGACGTCGCCCCGTTCCGCATCTTCGTCCCGCTGATCGCGCTGCTGACCACGTGGGCCGCCGCGTTCGCCTTCTCCATCGCCTTCCCGACCACGGCGCGCGAGGCGTGGGGGCGGTGGCTGCATCCCCGCGACGCGTACGAGCAGCGCTGGCGTGAAGTGCGCGCGAACACCCTCCCCGTCGTCCCCGCGCCGCCGATGCCCGCGTTCGACGAGATGCGCTGGCGCATCACTCCACCCGACTACACCGGCGCACGGTCGAGCGAGGGGCGCGGCGACGAGCCGCTGCAGGCGCTGGCGGGAAGCCGCGTCCGCCTGCACTCGGCGTTCTTCGACCGCTGGGACGCGGTGCGGGCGCTGCGCATCGGCGGCGGCGAGCTTCCCGTGCACCGCCGTGGCGGCGAATGGTCGGTCGAGTGGGCGCAGTCCGGCGGTGAGCGCGGGATCTCGCTCGAGGCGCTGGCCAACGGCGAGGTGGTGTCGCGCCGCGTGGTTCCGGTCACCGTCGTCCCCGACCGCGCGCCGGACGTGCAGCTGACCGCGCCGGAGCAGGACCTCGTCCTCGCCAGCGGACACGGGCGCATCGCCGTCCGCGCGACCGCCGCCGACGACTGGGGCGTCGGCCCGTTCGCGCTCTCCTGGAGCCGCACGCGCGGGAGCGGCGAGACCTTCCAGTACACCGAGGGCGTCTGGCCCTTCGCCTCGCTGCGGAGGGAGGGGAAGACGGCGGCGGGCGAGCTGGTGCTCGACCTCGACGCCATGCAGCTGGAGCCGGGCGACGTGATCCACGTGCGCGCCGTGGCATCGGACCGCAACGACGTCACCGGCCCGGGCGAGAGCGTGTCGCGCACGCGGATGATCCGCATCGCCCGCCCCGAGGAGATGGACCGCGTCAACACCGCCGTGGGCTTCCCCATGGAGCTGCCGCGCGACCCGCTCCTTTCGCAGCGCATGCTGGTGATCCGTACCGAGCGGCTGCGGGCGCAGCGCGGGCGCATCGCGGACGCGCAGTTCCGGTCGCAGGCGGCGGTGATCGCGGAAGACCAGGAGCGGCTGCGCGAGCGCGTGGGCGAGCAGATCTTCACGCGCCAGACCGGGGCGATGCAGGACCTGGGCGTGGAGCACGGCTTCACCGAGCAGGGCGGGGCGGGGCACCACGATGCGGATCAGCCCGCGTCCGCCGCGCCGTCCCCCTCAGGCCAGGGTGCGAACGGTCAGTCGTTCTCCGACCAGGTGCTGGCGGTCGCGTCCGCGGCGACGGGGCAGGGGACGATGGACGAGATCGCGCACAAGCACGACGCCGACCCGATCCTGGACGTCAACCGCACGTTGCTGGGGCTGTACAACCTGATGTGGGCCGCCGAGCGCGAGCTGAACCAGGGCTCGCCCGAAGGCGCGCTCCCGCACCAGTATCAGGCGCTGCGCATCATCGACGAGCTGCGCAAGGCTGAGCGCATCTTCCCCAGCGGCAACGTGCGCGTCGATCCGGTCGACGTCGATTCGGCGCGCGGGCAGGGGAAGCTGGACGACGCCGCGCCCACGGGCCGTGCCGCCGGCGCCGCGCTCCCCTCCTCCGAGGCACTCCTGGCGGAGATTGATCGCGTCGCATCCGCCGCCGTGGGCACGCCCGCGCGCACGCTCTCGCTGCAGCTTTCCGCGCTGGCGGCGCGCGCGCTGGGCGGCCCCGGCGCGGACCCGCAGGCGGCGGCGCTCCTTTCGCGCGCCGCGGGCGAGGCGCAGGCGGGACGCACGGCACAGGCGCGGGCGCTTCTCCTGCGCGCCCGCGCCCACGTCGCCCCCGGCGCGGGGACGCGCGCCCGCGCGCTGCCCTCCACCGCCGATCCCGCGGCCGCCGAGTACTTCCGCCGCCTGGGGAGGGCGCCGTGACGCGTCCTTTGCGGATCGTGCGCCGCGCGCTTCGCGCCGCCGCCGCGCTGGTTCTCGCCGCGTCCGGGGCCGCCGCGGCGGTGAAGCCGGCGCCATTCGTGTTCGCGACGGCGCGCTACGACTCGGGGGACTGGGACTCGGCGCCGCTGGTGCCCACGAACCTGATCCACTCCATCGCGCAGTACACCTCCATCCCGGTGGCGCCGCAGGGCGCGGTGGTGGACCTGGCCAGCCCGGAGCTCTTCCGCTTTCCGTTCATCTACCTGACCGGCCATCTCCCGGTCCGTTTCAGCCAGCAGGAGAGCGCGAACCTGAAGGCGTACGTGGAGCGCGGCGGGTTCGTCTTCATCGACGACCACAATCACGACGTGGACGGCGCCTTCCACCGCACGGCCACGGCGGAGCTGCGCCGCGTCTTCGGCGCGGGCGCGCTGCGCGACCTGCCGAACGACCACGAGCTCTACCGCGCCTTCTTCACCTTCCCCGAGGGGCCGCCCACCACGAGCCACGAGCTGAACGGGTGGGGCGACAACCTGGTGCACGAGCACCTGCAGGGAATCGTGGTGAACGGGCGGCTGGGCGTGCTCTACAGCAACAAGGACTACAGCTCCGAATGGGGCTACCACTTCCGCAACAAGCGCTTCCAGTCGCTCGACAACACGCGCTTCGGCGTCAACATCATCGTGTACGCGCTCACGCGATGATTCTTTCGGCCAAGGCACAGACAACTACGGATTTGGGCGTGTCCCCCGCTGCGCGGGGGCCGGGCTGCGCGCGCGGTAGGGCACGATACAACTGTGCCCAACCGCGCCGGGCCCCCGCCGCGCCAGGCGCCCGTTCGCGGCCACGGCATCCCCGCCCGCGCGGCGGGGTCCCGGCCCTCCGGGCGCGCATCCCTCACGCATCCGTCGCGGCCATCCGCACCGCGGCCGGCGCGGCATGACGCGTCTTCCCATCATCCTCCGCGCGATCGTCCTCGCGCTGCTGGTGCTTGCGCTGGCGCTGCCGTCGTCCTGGCGCGCGGAGACGGTGGCGGGGCGTGTCGTGCGCCTGCGCGGTCCCGCTGATTTCGGGACGGCGGAGGCGCTGCTCACGGGTCCCGAGCCCGCGGCGACGGTTTACGAATCCGCATCTCCTCCGTCGCCAATGGAGCTGGAGGCGCTCGCCGCGGCGGCCGAGCGCGCGCCGCTGTTCGGCGTCCTCCCCGCCACCGCGCGGCTCATCGATGCGATCGTCACCGCGCGGCCGCTGGCCGGGCGCGCGGCCGCCGTCTCGTTCCGGCTGCACGGCACGCCCGGCGACAGCGCGCGCGTCTATCTCACCGAGTCCGGCGGCGCGGTGGACAGCCTGACGGTGCAGACCGACGCACGCGGCGAGGCGTCGGGCGCGTTCCGCGTGCGCCCGGCGGTGGCGGGGTGGCGCGAATGGCAGGTGCGCGCCGCCTGGCCCCGCGGCGACGCGGCCACCGCGAGCGCGGGCGCGTGGGTCGATTCGGCGGGGCCGCCGCGCGTACTGTTGCGGGCCGGCTTCCCGGACTGGGAGGCGAAGTTCGTCGTCCGGGCGCTGGAGGAGAGCGGCGCGCGGGTGGAGCAGACGCTGTCGCTCGGGCGGGGGCTGGCCGTCGCGCAGGGCGCCGGTTCTATCCTCACACCCGCGCGGCTCGCGAACGTCGATGCGGTGATCGTGCTCGACGGTGCGCCGCTGAACGCCGGGGAAGCCGCGACGCTCGCCGACTGGGCCGCGCGGGGCGGCGGCGTGCTCCTGGCCGGCGACCGCGCGGGCACGGCGGGCGTCGGCCTGGTTCGCCCGGGCGGGCGCGTCGCGACCGTGGACGGCGCCGCGATCCGCTGGGCGCTGCCGCCGGAGCTGGCGCCGCTCCCGCCCGACCGCATCACCTCGGCGGCACAGCCGTTCGCGGCCGGCGTCGCGGGCTCGACGGCGGCTGCGTCGTCCCCCGCGGGCGGGCTGCTGGCGCTGCGTCCGCTGGGCCGCGGCCGAGCCGCCGCGCTGGCCATCGGCGAGACGTGGCGATGGCGGATGGAGGGCGGGCGCATCGCCGAGCACCGCGAGTTCTGGCGCTCGCTGGTGGACTGGCTTTCGTCCTCGCGCCCCGAGCCGCTCACCATCCAGCTCGACGGCGCCCCCGGTCCCGCCGGCGTCCGCCGTGAGGTGCGCGTGTTCGACGCACGCGATCAGCCGGACGCGCCGCTGCCGCCGCTCTTCCTCACGCGCCCGGACCGCACGGCGGACACGCTGCGGCTCGCGCGCGATTCTTCATCTCCCAACGTGCTCCGCGCCGCCTTTATCCCCGCTGGGGATGGGCTCCACACCCTCGCGTTCGCCGGCCAGCCGCCGCGCGCGGCCTTCCGCGCGACGCGCACCGCCGGCGCGTCGGCGGACGGGTGGGCGCGGCTTGCGTTGCTGGCGGCGCGCTCCGGCGGCCGCATGCTCCCGGCGGACTCGGTGCGCGCAACCATCGGCCGTCTCGGCGCTGCGCAGCCCGGCGGATGGCGTGGGCCGAGCCCGTGGCTCCTGTTCGCCGCGCTGCTGCTCTTCGCGGCGGCGGAGTGGGCGATCCGGCGGCTCACCGGGCGCGCGTAGTCAGCATCTCCAACAGCAATTCTCACGCAGAGTTAGCAGGGTCAGCAGAGAACCAGCCGTTCTCTCTGCTGACCCTGCTAACTCTGCGTGAGATAAAGTCTTTTCCAGATTCTGACTATTGCGCGGAGTTGTACCGGTCGATCCGGGAGTTGAGCGCCCGAAGCGCGGTTTCGTATTCCGCGGTCTCCCGTTGCACCTGCGACTGGACCTCGTTGTATCTGTCGATCAGCGCGTTGTGGCGCTCGATCAGGCGGCGGTAGCGCGGATAGTCCCCTGACGCGATCGTGCCGCCCGTCGCGCGGCCCTCGATCGCCGAGATCTGGGACTTCAGGTCGTCGATGGCGTTGCCGATGGAGTCCTGCCGGGCCTGCAGCGTCTGCACCTGCGACCCCATCCACCGCACGCGGAATCGTTCGCTCTCGATCCTGGCCTGCTCGCCCGTCGCTTCGCCCTCCTCCGACGGAGAGCCGGTCGAGCCCGGGGAGTAGGAAGACGACAGGTCCCGCAGCGCGCTCGGCCTCTGCGGGGACGTGCCGTAGTCGCTGCCGTAGCTCGATCCCGACGAGTAGTAGCTGCTCGAGGAGGGCGTCGATGGGGTGAGCGCGACCGCGAGGACGAAGAAGAAGATCACCACGAGCGAGGCGGCCAGGTGGATCTTGTTCGCCTTCGAGAACGGCACCTTCCCCAGGAAGCGCCACGACCGGTCGCCGTCGCGGATCACGCGGTAGCAGGCCAGCGGGATCACGGGGATGAAGATCCCCACCAGGTAGAGCGTGGCCACGTGCGAGCGCGTCTGCGCGTCGGGGTCGCGCTCGCCGTACAGCATGGTGCCGAAGCCGTTGAGGGTGAACAGCGGCGGCGCGCTGGAGATCGGCTTCATGGGGCCGAACACCCGCAGCTGCGAGCAGTGCTGGCGGATGGTCGAGTTGAGGCCCGCCAGCCGCCCCTCGCCCCAGAAGCAGCGGTGCGTGCGCAGCATCTGCTCGGCGTCGGCGTGGTTCTTCTGGCTCAGCAGCGACGCCACCTGCGCCAGCGACCGGTAGTCGCCGTCCTGGGGCTGCAGCTCGCCGCTGGCGCGCGCGACCGCGGCGGCCAGCGTGAACGCCCCGGCGGCGAGCAGCTGGCACGCCAGGTCGCCCAGCTTCCACGCGGTGTACTCGCGCTGCTGCTCGTCGACCGCCACCACCCGGATGCGCCGCAGCACCGCGTCGGCGCGCTGCGGGTCGTTGCGGACGAGCTGCACCTCCAGGAGCTTGGTGAAGTAGCGCAGGTCCTCGAAGTCGACCGTGCCGTCGTGCCGGATCGCCTTCTCCAGCACCTCCTCGGCGGCGTCCAGGTCCTTGCGGTCGATGTACAGGTCGGCCAGCGCCACGTAGTAGCTGGTCACGTCCTCGCCCTCGGCGTCGGCGGCCAGCACGGCGCGCCGGAACATCGACTCCGCGTCGGCGATGCGCCCCAGCCGCGCGTAGGCGTGCCCCGCGTTGCCGAACCACGCGGGCGAGGGCTGCTCGCGCTGCAGCAGCTGCTCGAACAGCGGAAGCGCGTGCCCGGGCTTCTCCTGGTAGAGGAAGCAGAGGCCCAGCCAGTTGCGCGCGTAGTCGAGCGTGGGGTCCTCGGCCAGCACCTGCTTCAGGTGCTGCTCCGCCTCGGGATACCGCTGCGCCTCCATCGCGGCCGAGGCCAGCCGCAGCAGCCGCTGCACGGCGGCGCTGGGCGCGCGGTCGTACTCGGCGCGCGAGGCGGCGTCGTTCAGCACCTCGTACGCCTCGCGGATGCGCTTGAACTCCTCGGGCGCGCGCTCGGGGGGATAGCGGCGCAGGAGCGCGCGGTAGGCGGCGCGCACCTCGTCGCGGCTGGCCGTGCGCTCCACCCCCAGGCGCTCGTACAGGTCCTCGGCGTGGATGTCGATGTGGATGGTGGTCGTGGACATCTGTGTGCTCCGGGGCTTCAGTCGAGTTCGAAGAGGGTGTCGATCAATTGCTGCTCGCGCTCCGCCACGCGCTCCGCGTCGCCCGCCGCGAGCGCGGCCTTCAGCTCGCTGGCCAGGTGGTCCACCCGCGCCCGGGCGCCGGGCTCCAGCTGCGCCATCCGCGTCTCCGCGTGGCGCAGCAGCGCGGCGACCTTCGCGTACAGCGGCGAGCGCTTCCACGCCTCGCCGTCGCCGCCGGCGGCGTCATCGCTTCCGGCGGCCGGCGCCGCGCGTGGGGCCGGCGCGGCCGCGGCGGTGAGGGCGCCGGGGTGGGCATCGTCGATCCGTGCGCGGGCGCGCGCCTTCTCGTCGTCCGACATCACCGCGCGGTCGGGCTGCAGCCGGAGCCCCGTCTCGCGCCCGCGGGTGTCGCGGGCGACCACCTCGATGATCCCGTCGAGGTTGTACGACATCTGGATCTCGAAGGGCTGCCCCTCGGGGCCGGGGGCCGAGATCTGGTGCAGGAAGTCGCCGACCGGGGTGTTGTCACGGACGAAGCGCGCGTCGCCCTGGAAGAGCTTCACGTGCACCTGCTGCTGGAAGTCGGACGAGGTGAAGTACGTCTCCGTGCGCGTGCAGGGGATGGTGGTGTTGCGGCGGATGATGGGGCTGAACACCCCGCCCACCTTCTGCCCGTGCTCGTCGCTCAGCACCTCGACGCCGAAGGTGAAGGCCGACACGTCGGTGATCACCACCTCGCCCGGGTCGATCTGGCGCGCCTCGATTCCCGACAGCACCGCCGCGCCCAGCGCCACCGCCTCGTCGGGGCTGACCTCGGTGCGCAGCGTGCGCCCGCCGAAGTACTCGCTCACGAAGCGGCGCACCAGCGGGGTGCGGGTGGAGCCGCCCACCATCAGCACGGTGTCGATCTCCTCCGCGCGCAGCCCCTTCTCCGCCAGCGCCTGGTCCAGCTGCGCGCGCGTCGATTCCACCAGGTCGAAGACCAGCGACTCGAACTCGTCGCGGGTGACGGCGCGCTCGAAGTCGATGGGGTCGCCCTCGGGGCTCATCCCCGCGTTCTCGATCATCACCTGCACCGACTCCTGCGACGACAGCTCCTCCTTCGCGTGCTTCGCGGCCGCCTTCAGCTTCTGCCGGTTGCGGGGACTGGCGAAGAGGTCGACGCCCGCGGCACGCATGCACTCGCGGCGCAGGAAGTCCATCAGGCGCTCGTCGAGGTCCTTGCCGCCCAGCTCGGCGTTGCCGGTGCTGGCCAGCACGTCGAGGTAGCCCTCGCTGAGCTCCAGCACGGTCACGTCCAGCGTGCCGCCGCCCAGGTCGTAGACCACGATCTTCTCCTCCACCCCGGGGCGCTCGATCCCGTACGCCAGCGCGGCCGCGGTGGGCTCGTTGATCAGCCGGCGGCAGCGCACCCCGGCGATCTCGGCCGCGTCCTGGGTGGCGCGGCGCTGCCGGTCGTTGAAGTACGCGGGGACGGTGATGACCGCCTCGGTGACGGGCTCGCCGAGGTACTTCTCCGCCTCCTGCTTGAGGTGGCGGAGGATGCGGGCGGAGATCTCCTGCGGGGTGAACTCCTCGGCGCCGATGCTGACGCGCTCCTCGCCCCCCATCTTCCGCTTGACCTCCTGCACCGCGCGGTCGGGCTTGGGGATCAGCAGCTTTTCCGCGCTCTCGCCCACGCGCAGCTGGCCGTCGGTGTCCACGGCCACCACCGAGGGAAGGATTCCCTGCACCGATCCGGCGACCTCGCGGATCAGCATCGGTCTGCCGTTCTTCAGCACGGCCACCTCGGAGGTCGAGGTGCCCAGGTCGATCCCCACGATCATTGCGAACCTCTCCTCACAAGTGGGTGCTCAGAAGGTCTGTCGAGTTTACGAGTCCTGAGTCCTGAGTCCTAAGTCCTAAGTCCTAAGTCCTAAGTCCTGGGTCTTGGGTCCTGAGTAATTGCATCAACGCACGTTACAGGGGCTTGTTCACTCAGGACCTGGGACTCAGGACTGACTTACTCAGCGGGTGGTGATCACTTCGGCGCGCCGCAGCACGGCGCCGTGAAAGCGGAAGCCGCGGCGGATGACCTGCACGATCTGGTAGGGCGCCTGGTCGCCGTGGCGCTCGGCGGTGTCGAGCGCGTCGTGCTCCTCGGCGTCGAACGCCTCGCCCAGGGCGGGGATCTCGGTGAGCCCCACCTGCTCCAGGATGCGCAGCGCCCGGACACTGAAGCGCTCCAGGTGCGCCAGCCACTTGGGCTCGCCGATCTGCCGCGCCAGCACGGCCACGTCGTCGAGCGTGTCGACCAGCTCCAGGAGCCGGCGCGCGGTGGCGGCGGCCTGGTCGCGCAGCCGCCCGGCCTCGCGGCGGTGCTCCTCGCCGCGCTCCTGCGCCTCGGCCAGCTGCGCCTCGAGCAGCTCCACCGTCTGGTTGATGCGCAGCTGCTGCTTCCCCAGCCGCGCCAGGTTGCGCGTCATCTCGCCCCACTGCCCGGCCAGGTCGTCGTCGGCGGGGATCTCCATGTCCGCGCCGTCCAGGTCGATGGGCACGAGGCGGGCGATCTCGTCGCGCGGGGAGAAGGCGGTCGCGGTCATTCGGTCCCCCGTTCGGCGATGCGCCGGGTGATGCGGTTGGCGAAGATGGATTCGGGATGGTCGCGCAGGAGGAGCGCGGCGGTCCCGCGCGCCTCGCCGGGGCGGGCGGCGCGTGCCTGCGCGCGGGCCAGGAGATACAGCGCGTCGTCGCGGTAGTACGCGTCCGCGGGAACGGTGGCGGCGCCGGACAGCTCCGTCGCCGCGCGCTGCCAATCTCCACGGTCGAACGCGTCTCGCCCGCGCCGGTACGCCGCGAAGTCGAACGGCGCGGCAAGCGCCGCCATCCGCGCGGGGGGCAGCGGGATCGCCGGTGCTGGCGCGGACGCGGGTGCGGGCGCGACGACGGGGCTCGATGCGTTTGCCTGCGGGAGATCCGCCCCGGCGCGATACCCGAGCCTGTAGGTCAGGAAGATGGTAATGAGCACCGAGCCGGCCCACGCCGCCGCCAGCGGGAGGGTGGCGCGGGCACGCGGCGGCGAACTGGAGGACGGCGCGGCGACCGGCGCGGGCGGATCGGACGCGATCAAATCGGGCGCGGCGATCGGCACCGGCGCATCGGACGCGGGCAGGTTCGCGAGCCAGCGCTGCAGCGGCAGATCGTCGCTGCAGATCGCCAGGCCCGCCTCGCACGCGGCGCGCGCGGTGGTGACGTCCCCGCGCTCCGCGGCGAGCAGCGCACGGAGGCGGTGGGCGGGGAGAAGGTCGGGGAGACGCTCCAGCGCCTCGTTCGCGAGGGATGCGGCGACCTCGCCGTCTCCGCCGTGTGCCTCGGCGAGTGCCTGGTTGTAGAGGCTGAGGGCTTCGCGGACGCCGTCGCGTTCCAGCGGCGCGGGCTCGTCCGTCCCCACGCCGCGCCAAGCCCGCGCGGCGGCCCCCGCCTCGCCGAGACAGAGCGCGACCAGGGACAGCACCCGCGCGGCGTCCGGCTCCGGCGCGGCCAGCCGTGACGCGCGCCGCAGCAGCGCGAGCGCGCGATGCAGCTCGCCGTCGCGCGCGGCCGCCATCCCGGCGCGCTGGAGGGCAGCCGCGCGGCCGCGCAGCGACTCGATCAGCCGCGCGCACCTGCAATCGTCCGCCGGCGCGCCGCACGCCGCGCACGCCTCGGCGGCGGCGGGGACGGACAACGCAGTCACGTCGGCAAGGACATCCAAGGGTCGGCAGGGGAAAAAAGGTCCATGCGTACCTGGGGCGACATTTCGCTGATTGTGTTGATCTGCAACGCTTGTGGCGGGAACTGGCGCTCCGTTGCGGAGCGGGACCGGCAGGACTTCCGACGGGCTGTCGTCCGGCCGGGGATAAGGGCCGGGCGATGTGGCGTCACGAATCTATCGATCCGGAGCGCCCCGAGAAAGTAGTGTCGTGCCGGGCGACGCGAAACCGCCTTGCTTGCATCCCCTTGCGCGCGCATGATGTACGTTCGGGCGCGAACGGGTCGTGCCCGGCGCATCCCCGAACGCGGAGGTGACCCATGAAGAAGCTTCGGCTGAATCCGGACGAGCTCTCGGTCTCGCCCTTCGAGGTGGAGGCGAAGGCGGAGCCGGCCGGCACCGTGATGGGCGCCGACGCGTCGTCGCCGCGCAACTGCACGGGGCCGGACGCAAGCTGCGGCTACCCGTTCACCTGCGGCGGCACGAGCTGTCCCTCGGGCTACCCCGTCTGCCGCGCCTGCACCATCTGAGGCGCGGGTGATGCGGTGGATGCAACTCCGAAACGTGGAGGACCCATGAAGAAGCTTCGGCTGAACCCGGAAGAGCTCTCGGTCGAGCCTTTCGAGATGAAAACGGCCGCGGAGGTGAGCGGCACCGTGCTGGGCGCCGACGCCTCGACGCCGCGGCACTGCACCGGACCCGCGGACAGCTGCGGCTATCCCGCGACCTGCGGCGGCACGAGCTGCGACTCGGGCTACCCGCTCTGCTACCAGTGCACGGCCAAGGTGTGCTGAGCGGCACGGCGGCGTGGCGCGAATGCGTCGCGCCCGAAGCACGGCTCCGACAAGGAGGGAACGATGAAGAAGCTGCGACTGGATCCCGATGCGCTCGCGGTCGAGCCGTTCGAGCTCCAACCCGCCGTCCAGGCGAACGGCACGGTCCTGGCCAACGACGTGTCGGGGCCCGGATGCCCCACCTCGGTGCAGTACAGCTGCGGGTATCCGCGCACCTGCGGCGGAACGAGCTGCGACTCGGGGTACCCGGTCTGCTACCAGTGCACGGCCATGAACTGCACGCCCGCCTGATCACCTGAAGCGGGCGGCATCATCTGAGAAGCAGGGCGGCAGCGGAGGTCTCGCTGCCGCCCTGCTTCTCCGTGTACCGCTCCGATATCATACCAATTCCGAGGATTCAGTGTGCATTCCGACATCCTCAAAGAATGACTCACACGGAGGGAACGGAGGTAACGGAGGGACTGAACGCGATCGGAGTTCCTCCGTTACCTCCGTGTGATTCTTCAGTCAGGAACATGGGAATGCACGGTAGATCCTGAGAAACGGTATCATATCAGGAGTTTCCGGAATCCAGCCGCTTCATCAGGAAGTGGCGCGAGTAGCCGGGCGGGAAGTCGTCGAGGCGGCCGAACTCCGTGAAGCCGAGCCTGAGGTAGAACTCCGGCGCCTGGAAGGTGAAGGTGTCGAGCCACATCCCGCGGAAGCCGCGGCGGCGCGCCTCCTCCTCGGCGCGGCGCATCAGCGCGGCGCCGTGCCCCTGCCCGCGGTACGCGTCGTCGACGTACAGGATCTGCACGAACATCCATCCCATCAGGGCGTCGGCGATCAGCCCACCCACCACGGCGCCGGACGCGTCGCGCAGGAAGAAGCGCAGCGTCTCGTACCGGGCATCCTTCACCACGCGCAGGTTGAACGCGGTCAGGCGCTCGTCGAGCGCGCGGACGTCCTCGGCGGGCGGGTCCTGTTCCAGCGTGATGGTCAGGTCGGACATGGGGGAGATGATGGTCGGCCGTCAGCCTTGGCCGAGCTGCTTGGCCAGGAAGACGCGCGCGAAGCCGGCCGGGTAGTCGTCCAGCCGGCCGAACTCGCGGTAGCCGAGCTTCCGGTAGAACTCCGGCGCCTGAAAGCTGAAGGTGTCGACCCACGCGGAGTGGCAGCCGTGCGTGCGGGCCTCGTCCTCGGCGCGGCGCATGAGCTCCACGCCGTGGCCCCCGCCGCGGTGCGCGTCGGCGATCCAGAGGATTCGCACGTACATCCACCCCATGTAGATCTCCGCGAACAGCCCGCCGGCGATCGCGCCGTCCTCGTCACGAAGGAACAGCCGTACGGACGCGCCCTTGTCGAAGGGAACGACGCTGTGGTTGAACTCGCTCAACCCGCGGACGAGCGTGTTCAGATCATCCAGCGGCCCCTCTGGCTCGGAGGTGATGGTCAGGTTCGGCATCGCAGGCCCCGGTTCCGCTCAGGATGACGTCATCGCGTGCAGGTCTCGGTGCGCCAACATCTTACGGTAGCGCAACGAAGATCGATTCTCGCGCCGGACGAAGTCCGCGAAGGCGGACTGCGTGTCGTTGTAGCCGCGAGTTCACTCGCATCGTCTACATCTCCTCCACACCACGACCGTCGTCCCCGCGCACTCAGCACTCAGCACTTTACTGCTGTGCCCCCAGCATCTCCCGCATCTTCGAGAAGAAGTTGGCCTTCAGCTCCTTGCTGTCCTCCTCGCTCAGGCTGCTGCGCTTGCCGGTGCGGTACTCGAGCAGGTCGGCGGGGACCTCCTTCAGGAAGCGGCTGGGCTGGCGGGGGATGGCGTCGCCGCGCTGGCGGCGGGTGGCGCAGCCGGAGAGGGTGAGCCGGTGCCGCGCCCGCGTGATCCCCACGTAGAACAGGCGCCGTTCCTCGCTGATCGGGTCCGTCCCGTCCGTCGACACCATGTTCACGCTGCGGCTGTGCGGGAGGATCTCCTCCTCCAGGCCCACGATGAACACGTGCGTGAACTCCAGCCCCTTGGCCGCGTGCAGCGTCATCAGCGTCACGCGGTTGGGCTCGTCGTCCCTGTCGTCCTTCTTCTCGTCGTCCTCCACCAGCGAGATCTTCTCCAGGAAGGCGCGCAGCGTGGGCGGCTCCCAGTCGTCCTCCTCGTCCGGCAGTGGCTGTGCGCCCCAGACGCGCTCCTCGAAGGTGCCGACCGACGCCATGAAGTCGCGGAGGATGTCGACGCGCACCTCGGCGGCGCGCTCGCTCTTCGCGTTGTCCGCGCGCACCGCCTCCTCCAGCCGCACGCGCGACGCGAGCTGCTTCACGAAGCCGTGCAGCGTCCGCCCGCCCGTCTCCCCGGCGCGGAGCGTGGCCTCCGTGGCGTGGTACTCGTGGCGGAGCTCGTCCATCATCTCCACGAAGTGGCGGATGGGCTCCTGCTGCGCCTTGCTGACGCCCTCCATCTCCCGCACCCGCCGCAGCATCTCGTACAACGGCACCTTCGCCTCGCGCGCGGCCTCGACCAGCTTGAGCTGCGTCGTCCGCCCGATTCCCCGCGTGGGGTAGTTGATGATCCGCCGCAGCGCCACCTCGTCCTTCGGGTTCATCACCACGCGCAGGTAGGCGACCAGGTCCGCCACCTCCTTGCGGTCGAAGTACGATGTGCCGCCGACCACGCGGTAGGGGACGTTCGCGGCCCGCAGCGCCTCTTCCAGCGGCCGGGACTGGAGATTGGTGCGATAGAGCACGGCGAAGTCGCTCCACTGCACGCTCTCGACCAGCCGGCGGACGGTGATCTCGCGCGAGACCATCTCCGCCTCGAGCTCCTCGGCCGTCTTCTGCCCCTCTTCCACGAACTCGTAGTAGTCGAGCTTGGGCCCCGGCCCGTTGGAGGTCCGCAGCCGCTTCTCGCGCCGCGAGGTGTTGTGGGCGATGACGCCGTTGGCCGCGTCGAGGATGCGCTGGGTGGAGCGGTAGTTCTCCTCGAGGACGACGATGCGCGCGCCGGGGAAGTGGCGCTCGAAGTCCAGGATGTTGCGCACGTCGGCGCCGCGCCAGGCGTAGATCGACTGGTCGTCGTCGCCCACCACGCACAGGTTCTTGCGCGGGCCGGCCAG
>DASUYB010000164.1 GCA_036377595.1 Longimicrobium sp.
GCGGTCCTCCAGACGAAGGTCCTCGCCAGAGAGGAGCGGGATCTTTTGAATTGTTGCAAGGTCCCGCTGCCTCCGAAAATCCTTCAAGTTACACCTGTGTAAGCACTTGCCTCGATTCAGACCCCGCCGGACGCGTTGTACCGCGTCCGACGGGGTCTTGTTGTATCTTGTTGCTGTTCAACCTCTTATGGCCAACGTGTAAAACGGTGCTGTCGAACGCCTGCACAGGCAACCGTACGGAAACGACGATGCGCCGGTGGATCTGGATGAGATCCATCGGCGCATCAGCGCTTTCGGCATCCCCGCCGCGTCATACCGTTCGGCTCACCCACCGTGCATTCCCGGAACTGCTTTGCCTCACGCCGAGGCGCGGAAAACGCGGAGAACTCAACGCACGGCTCCGCGTCTCCGCGTGAGACCATGGAATCCTGTTGAATGCACTCCGTCAGGCGCCGACGTAGGCCGCGAGGTGCTCGCCGGTGAGGGTGGAGCGGGCGGTGACGAGGTCGGCGGGCGTGCCCTCGAACACGATCCGGCCGCCGTCGTGGCCGGCGCCGGGGCCGAGGTCGATGATCCAGTCGGCGTGCGCCATCACTGCCAGATGGTGCTCGATGACGATGACCGACTTGCCGGCGTCGACGAGCCGGTCGAGCAGCGCGAGCAGGTGCTCGACGTCGGCGAGGTGGAGGCCGGTGGTCGGCTCGTCGAGCACGTAGATCCCGCCCTTCTCGCCCATGTGGGTGGCGAGCTTGAGCCGCTGCCGCTCGCCGCCGGAGAGCGTGGGGAGCGGCTGGCCGAGCCCGAGGTAGCCGAGCCCGACGTCGGCCATGCGGGACAGGATCGCGTGGGCCGCCGGCGTCTTCGCCGGACCGGACCCGAAGAATTCGGCCGCCTCGGTCACCGGCATCGCCAGCACCTCGCTGATGTCCCTGCCGCCGAGGCGGTATTCCAGCACCGCTGCCTGGAACCGCTTCCCCCCGCAATCCTCGCAGGTGGTGGTGACGGTCTCCATGAACCCCAGGTCGGTGTAGACGACGCCGGCGCCGTTGCAGGTGGGGCAGGCGCCCTCGGAGTTCGGGCTGAACAGCGCCGGCTTCACCCCGTTGGCCTTCGCGAACGCCGTGCGGATGGGGTCGAGCAGCCCGGTGTACGTCGCCGGGTTGCTGCGCCGCGAGCCGCGGATCGCGCCCTGGTCGACCGACACCACCCCGTCGCGTCCCGACACCGAGCCGTGGATCAGCGAGCTCTTGCCGGACCCGGCCACGCCGGTGACGACGACGAGCACCCCGAGCGGAACGTCGACGTCGACGTGCTGGAGATTGTGGTCGTCGGCGCCGCGGATCTCGAGCTTCCCAGTGGGCGTCCGCACCGCCGGCTTGAGCGACGCGCGGTCGTCCAGGTGGCGGCCGGTGAGGGTGCCGCTGGCCCGCAGCCCCTCGACGCTCCCCTCGTAGCAGACGGTGCCGCCCGCCGCGCCGGCGCCCGGGCCCAGGTCCACCACGTGGTCGGCGATCGCGATCGTCTCCGGCTCGTGCTCCACCACGAGGACCGTGTTCCCCTTGTCCCGTAGCCGCAGCAGCAGGTCGTTCATCCGCCGGACGTCGTGCGGGTGCAGCCCGGTGGTGGGCTCGTCGAAGACGTAGGTGACGTCGGTGAGCGCCGAGCCGAGGTGGCGGATCATCCGGGTGCGCTGCGACTCGCCGCCCGAAAGCGTCCCCGACGGCCGGTCGAGCGAGAGGTAGCCCAGCCCGATCTCCACGAACGAGTCGAGCGTCTCCCCCAGCGCCCCCAGCAGCGGCGCCACCGACGGCTCGCCGAGGCCGCGCACCCACCCGGCCAGGTCGCTGATCTGCATCGCGCAGGCGTCGGCGATGTTGATCCCCCCGATCCTGGACGACCGGGCCGCCTCGTTGAGCCGGGTGCCGCCGCAGTCGGGGCAGGCGGTGAAGGTCGCCGCCCGCTCCACGAACGCGCGGATGTGGGGCTGCAGCGCGTCGACGTCCTTGGAGAGGAACGACTTGCGGACCTTGAGGACCAATCCCTCGTAGGTGAGGTTGATGCCGCCGACCTTCACCTTGGTCGGCTCGCGGTACAGGAAGTCGTCGAGCTCCTTTTTGCCGTAGTCGCGGATCGGCTTGGCGGGGTCGAGGAAGCCCGACTCGGTGAAAATGCGCACGCTCCAGCCGTCGGCGGTGTAGCCGGGGATGGTGATCGCACCCTCGCGCAGCGACTTGCTCTCGTCATACAGCTGGGTGAGATCGATGTCGCTGACCGAGCCCATCCCCTCGCAGCGCGGGCACATGCCGCCGAAGTAGACGACATCGCGCACCACGATCCGCTCCCCTTTCCCCTTGTCGACCGTCATCGCCCCGCTCGCCTTGCGCATGGGGACGTTGAAGGAGTAGGCGGTCGGGGGCCCGATCCGTGGCTCCCCGAGCCGACTGAAGAGGACCCGCAGCAGCGCGTTGGCGTCGGTGGCCGTGCCGACGGTGGAGCGGGCGTTGGCGCCCATCCGCTCCTGGTCCACGACGATCGCGGTGGTCAGCCCGTCGAGCACGTCGACCTCGGGCCGGTCCAGCGAGGGCATGAAGCCCTGCACGAAGGCGCTGTAGGTCTCGTTGATCAGCCGCTGCGACTCGGCGGCGATGGTGCCGAACACCAGCGAGCTCTTCCCCGAGCCCGAGACGCCGGTGAACACGGTCAGCCGGCGCTTGGGGATCTCGACGCTGACGTCCTTGAGGTTGTTCTCGCGCGCGCCCTGCACGCGGATCAGGCCGTGGCTGTCGGCAACGTGCGGCGCGGACGGCTGCATGTCGGTCTTCGTGGGCATGCGGATTCGGGAGATGGGCTCAGCTCACCGCTTTCTTCACGAGCTCGGCGATCCGTTCCTCCGCGGCGGCGGTCAGCTCCTTCAGCGCGAAGGAGTTCGGCCACATGGCGCCGTCGTCGAGCTTCGCCTTGTCGCTGAAGCCGAAGGTCGCGTAGCGGGATTTGAACTTGTGCGCGCTCTGGAAGAAGCAGACGACGTCGCCGTCCTTCGCGTACGCGGGCATCCCGTACCAGGTGCGCGGCGAGAGGGCGGGCGCGCTGGCCTTGACGATGGCGTGGAGCCGCTCGGCCATGCCGCGATCCGGCTCCGGCATCTCGGCGATCTTCGCGAGCAGGTCGCTCTCCCCGTCCGCCTTCCCCGCGGCCGCCTTCAGCTCCCGGACACGCTCCTTCATCGCGGCGCGTTCCTCGTCCGTGAACCCCTGCGACGCCTTGCCGGTGCTGCTCTTCGCGGACTTCTTCGTGATCATCGTATCCTCCCCCGTGCGGGCGCTCACTCCGTGGTGGTGACCCTGCTCATCGTGCCGCCATGAGCCGCTGCAGCAGCGCGTCCACGCTGGCGAAGCCGCGCTTCGCGCCTGCCTCGACGCCGTACTGCATGGTGGTGTCGCGCTCCTCGGTGGTGGCGAAGCGCATCGTCTGCGTCAGCCTCGTGCGGTCACCCAGGTCCTCGAACTCGAGCGTCTGCACGTGGTTCTGGAACGTCTGCACCAGCCGCGCGGGCGCGTCGACCTCGCGGAACTCGCCCTCCACCACGCCGTAGGCGGTGCGGAAACGGTAGGTGCCGCCGGGACGGACGTCCATCTCCTCGACCACCGTGCCGTCGCCCCACCACTCGGGGATCAGCTTCGGATCGGTCCAGACGGAGAAGACGTGCGCGCGCGGTGCGTCGAAGACCCGCTCGACGCGGATCTCGAGCTCGTTCGGGGTGGTGATGGTGGTGGGGTTCATCGGTCTCCTTTCGTGCGTTCGACGACCTGCGCGAAGCGGTCGAGCCGCTGCAGCCACGTGCTGATCCCCTCGAAGGCGTGGGGCGCGAGCATGCACCTGCGGACGCGGCCGACCTTCTCCGTGGTGACGAGCCGCGCCTCCTCCAGAAGCCGGACGTGCTTCTTCATCCCGGTCAGCGAGATGCCGAAGGGCACGGCGAGTTCGCTGATCGTCGCGCTCCCCCACCCGAGCCGTTCGATGACGGCGCGGCGGGTCGGGTCGGCGAGGGCTGCGAAAGCGCGGTCGATGGACACTGAATACTGAACCATACGGTTCAGTATAGGAGATCGGGGCCCGCGACGCAATACTTGTCCGTCGACCCTGCGGCATCCCTTCGGTGTATCGATGGGGATGATGCCTCCCGCGGCCCGCGATCCCACCTCTCCCGTCTCCATGCTCCAGCGCGACGCAGGGCCTTCGATCTCCACCCGCGGCGGCGACGTGCCCACGGGGGAGATGGCTGCGCGCACGGCGATGCAGGACGAGTGGCTGTGGGGATGGGATCCCACGCCGGGGATCGTCTCCGTCTGGGCCGAGGCGGACGGGCGCGCGACCGTCTGGCGGCGGGAGCCGGAGACGGGTGTGCTGGTGCGCGAGGAGGAGCGCTTCCGCCCGTGGCTCCTCCTCGACCGCATCGACGACCTGCTGCACCTGGGCCCGGGGCTCGGACCCGCGGGCGACGGCGACGCGCAGGTCTGGTTCCGCGAGCTGGAGGGGCCCGGCGCGCTGCGCTTCCTCGTCTCCGCGCACGACGGCAGGGCGCTGGCGACGGCGGTGCTGCAGGGCGCGTCCGTCCGGCTACGACAGCACCTCACCCATCTTCGCGACCTGGGCGCCGCGTCCGTCCTCTCGCTGCCGCCGGAGGAGCAGTACCTCGTCGCCACCGGGCGGACGTACTTCCGCGACCTGCCGTTCGACCGCCTCCGCCGCCTGCAGTTCGACCTGGAGACGACGGGGCTCGATCCCACGCGCGACCGCATCTTCATGATCGCCGTGCGCGACCCGGAGGGAACGACGCGGCTGCTCGAGGCGCGCGAGCGTGGTGACGCGGGCGAGGCGGGGCTGATCCGCGATCTCCTGGCCGCGGTGCAGGAGGCCGACCCGGACGTGATCGAGAACCACAATCTCCATGGCTTCGACCTGCCGTTCGTCGCCACGCGCGCGCGGCGGCTGGGCGTGCCGCTGGCGCTGGGGCGTCTCGGCAAGCTGGGTCTGCGCGAGCGCGCGGCCCGGCGCGGCACGCTGCGCGAGGGCGAGGATGGCGGACGGCGCGTGCGCTTCGTGGCGCCCGGGCGCGAGCTGATCGACACGCTCGACGCGGTGCAGCGCTACGATTTCGCGGCGCGCGACCTCCCGGGCCACGGGCTGAAGGCGGTCGCGCGGCACCTGGGCGTGTCCGGCCCGGACCGGGAGCTCATCCCCGGCGCGCAGATCTACACCGTGTACCGCACCGACCCCGAGCGCGTGCGGCGGTACGCGGGCGCGGACGTCGACGAGGTGGCCGCCATCTCCCGCCTCCTCGGCGGCGCCGCGTACGCGCTGGCGCGGATGGCGCCGCGGCGGTACGAGCGGCTCGCGGACGCCGGTCCCGCGACGGGGGTGATCGACCCGCTGCTGGTCCGCGCCTACCTGCGCGCGGGCGCCGCGCTCCCCGCGCACCAGCGGGGGATGGGACGCCCCACAGCGGTGCGGCGCTCCATCTCTTCGCGACCGGCGTGGCGTGGCGCGTGGTGAAAGCGGACGTCGCCAGCCTGTATCCCTCGCTGATGCGCGCCTTCCGCATCGGCCCCGCGCGCGACCACCTGGGCGCGCTGCTGGCGCTGGTCGACCGGCTCGTGGAGCGGCGCCTGGCTGAGAAGGCCGCGGGACGTGCCGCGCCCCCGGGCTCGGCCGAGCGCCACACGCACGAGGCCACCTCGGCGGCGATGAAGCTGGTCGTCAACTCCGCCTACGGCTACCTGGCCGCCGGCGGCGAGCTGACGCGCTTCGCGGACGTGCACGCCGCCAACGAGGTCACCCGGCGCGGGCGCGAGACGCTGGCGCTGATGTGCCGCGAGCTGGCCGCGCGCGGCGTCACCCTGCTCGAGGCCGACACCGACGGCGTGTACTTCGCCGTCCCCGAGCGCTGGAGCGAGGCCGACGAGCGGCGTGTCGTGGCCGAGGTGGCCGCGCTGCTGCCGCCCCTCGTGCAGCTCGAGCTCGACGGCCGCTACGCGGCGAT
>DASUYB010000165.1 GCA_036377595.1 Longimicrobium sp.
GCCAGCGGCTGGCGCGCTACCGCAGCGTGCGGCTGACCACTGACCTGTCGAAGCTGACGCCGAACGAGCGGCGGATGATCCCGCTGCTGATCGACGCGGCCAGGGAGATGGACGCCATCTTCTGGATGCAGACGTATCCCGGCAGCCGCGACTCGCTGATGTCGCGCATCACCGACGCGCGGATGCGGCAGTACGTGGAGCTGAACTACGGGCCGTGGGACCGGCTGGAGAACGACCAGCCGTTCGTCCCCGGGGTCGGCGCCAAGCCCGAGGGCTCGAACTACTATCCCGCGGGGATGACCAAGGCCGAGTTCGACGCCGAGGTGGCGAAGGGCGGCGCGCGCGCCGACTCGCTGAAGAGCCTGTACACGCTGGTGCGCCGCGACGCGTCGGGGCGGCTGTACACGATCCCCTTCCACGTGGCCTACGCGCCGCATCTCCAGCGCGCGGCGGAGAAGCTGCGGCAGGCCGCCGCGCTGGCGGACGATCCCGGCCTCAAGCGCTACCTGACGCTCCGCGCGGACGCGCTCCTCTCCGACGACTTCCAGGCCAGCGACCTGGCGTGGATGGACATGAAGACGAACACGCTCGACATCGTGATCGGGCCGATCGAGACCTACGAGGACGCGCTGTACGGCTACAAGGCGGCCAACGAGTCGTACGTGCTGGTGAAGGACCAGGAGTGGAGCCGCCGGCTGGCGCGCTACGTCTCCATGCTCCCCGGGCTGCAGCGCGGGCTGCCGGTGGAGGAACAGTTCAAGCGCGAGACGCCCGGAAGCAACAGCGACCTGAACGCCTACGACGCGGTCTACTACGCCGGCGAGGCGAACTCGGGGGCGAAGACCATCGCCATCAACCTGCCCAACGACGAGCAGGTGCAGCTGCAGAAGGGCACACGCCGGCTGCAGCTGAAGAACGCGATGCGCGCCAAGTTCGACGCCATCATGGTTCCCATCGGCCGCGAGCTCATCGTCCCCGAGCAGGTGGGGAACGTGGCGTTCGACGCCTTCTTCGAGAACACCATGTTCCACGAGGTGGCGCACGGGCTGGGGATCAAGAACGTGGTGAACGGCACGGGGACGGTGCGCGAGGCGCTGAAGGAGCGGTACGGCGGGCTCGAGGAGGAGAAGGCGGACGTGCTGGGGCTGTACATGGTGACGCAGCTGAACCGCCGGGGCGAGCTGGGGAGCGAGCCGCTGCTGAACAACTACGTAACCTTCCTGGCCGGCCTCTTCCGCTCGGTGCGCTTCGGGGCGAGCGACGCGCACGGGCGGGCGAACATGGCCACCTTCAACTTCTTCGCCGAGCAGGGCGCCTTCACGCGCGACGCGGCCACGGGCAAGTACCGGGTGAACTTCGAGGCCATGCAGCGCGCCGTCGACGCGCTGGCGGGGAGAATCCTGCGGCTGCAGGGCACCGGCGACTACGCGGGCGTGGGCACGTTCATGAGCGGCTACGGCGTGATCCGCCCCGAGCTGCAGGGCGACCTGAACCGCCTGTCGCGCCTCGGCATCCCCGTGGACGTGGTGTTCGAGCAGGGGTCCAGCGTGCTGGGGCTGTAGTCTCGTAGCGCTGTAAAGCATCGGGACGGGCCGCCGGGGCGCGCCCTCCCCGGCTCGCCTAGGCTCGCCACCCCTCCCGTACCGGGAGGGGTAGCCGCCCAGCTTTCCGGCCACGCGCGAACAGGGGTGTGAGGCCAGGCTGCAGGGCGCACCGATGCCGACGTGCTCCCCTCTCCCGGTACGGGAGAGGGCGAGCGCTCTAAGGCGCGGGGAGAGGGCGGACGGATGCTTGCCGCACGCACCGCCCTTGACCCCGCGCTCTCCTTCCCTCGACGAGAGCACCCCGATGCGCCAAGTCTGGATCACCAAGCGGGGCGGGCCGGAGGTGCTGCAGGTGCGCGAGGCGCCCGACCCCGAGCCGAAGCCGGGCGAGATCCGCATCCGCGTGGCGGCGGCGGGGATCAACTTCGCCGACATCCTGGCGCGCATGGGGCTGTATCCCGACGCGCCGCCGCTTCCCGCCGTCGTGGGCTACGAGGTGGCGGGCACCGTCGACGCGGTGGGCGAGGGCGTCACCGGCTTCGAGATCGGCGACCGCGTGGGGTCGATGACGCGCTTCGGGGGATACTCGGACATCGCCTGCGTCCCCGCGCTGCAGGCGATCCGGCTGCCCGATGGATTGAGCTTCGAGGAGGCCGCCGCCATCCCGGTGAACTACCTGACCGCGTGGCTGATGCTGGTGACGCTCGGCAACGTGCGTGCGGGCGACCGGGTGCTGGTGCACGCGGTCGCCGGCGGCGTGGGGCAGGCGGCGCTGCAGATCTGCCGCTGGAAGGGCGCGGAGGTGATCGGCACCGCCAGCGCGTCCAAGCACGCGCGGCTGAAGGAGTTGGGCGTGGCGCACTGCATCGACTACCGCACGCAGGACTTCCTCGCGGAGACGAAGCGCATCACCGGCGGCCGCGGCGTGGACATCGCGCTCGACGCCGTCGGCGGCGACAGCTTCCGCAAGAGCTACAGGGCGCTCGCGCCGCTCGGCCGTCTCTACATCTTCGGTGCGTCCGCGCTGGCCACGGGGAAGCGGCGCAGCCTCGTCTCCGCCGCGCGCGGGCTGCTGGCGATGCCCGCGTTCCGTCCGATCCCCCTGATGAACGCCAACCGCGGCGTGCACGGCGTGAACCTGGGCCACCTCTGGAACCAGGCGGCGCGGCTGCGCGAGATGCTGGGCGAGATCGTGGCGCTGGTGGCGGACGGCACCTTCCGCCCCGTGGTCGACCGCTCGTTCCCGTTCGACCGCGCCGGGGAGGCGCACGAGTGGATGCAGGACCGCAAGAATTTCGGGAAGGTGCTGCTGACGCCGTAGCTTTCTTCATCCCAGGCGATCTTTTCGTCTCTCACAGAGGGCACAGAGGTCACAGAGAACCGATTCAGTTTCTCCGTGACCTCTGTGCCCTCTGTGAGAGTCCTTCTTTTCTCAATGCGTCGGCGTGATGCGATAAAGGCGGACGTGCTCGATTTCGCCGTCGGTGGCGGTGCCGATGAGCCAGCCGTCGCCGACCTGGTGCACGGTCAGGGCGTCCGGCTTGCGCGCGCGGCCGAGCATGCGGCCGTCCGGCGAGACGATGGTCCACCCGCGCGCCAGCGTCCCCTCGCCCGACTCGGGCGACTCCACCCACAGGTTGCCGTGCGCATCCACCAGCAGGCCCGTGATCGCGGGCTTCTGCTTCGGATACGGCGCGCGGTCGAGCATCCGCGCGTGCTGGCGGGCGATGGCGCCGTTGTTCTCGGCGCCGAGCGTCACCAGCCGCTCGCGGTACGCGCGCACGTCGGCGGGGGTGACAGGCTGAAGCTCGCGGTCCGCGCGGACGAGCGCGCGCACGCCGCCGCCGGGCGCGTACTCCGCGATCTCCCACCGATCGCCGTCCGCCACGTAGACGCGCCCGCCGCTTCCCGCCGCGATGGTGGCGCGGCCGAAGGGAAGCGGCATCATCATCAACCCGCCCGCCGGATTCCCGGACGCCAGCACCTCCGAGCCGGGAAAGCGGCCCAGCACCGCCACCGCGCCGTCCGGACGGAGAACTGCGAGGGAGATGGTGTCGCGCTGCACGTGGACGCCCTCCGTCGCCGACATCCCGAGCGACGGCTGGTGGAGCGCGAGGAGAAGCGCGCCGCCGTCCAGCGCGCCCTCCGCGCGCGGGAAGATGCCGAGCGGCTGCGCGGGCGCCACGCTGCGCGCGAAGTCGCCCGCGGGAGTGAAGACGGAGAGCCGCCCGGTCCCCGAGTCCCAGGCGGCGATGCTGTCACCCGCGAAGCGGCCGACCCACGAGAGCGCGCGGAACTCGCCGGGGCCGTCGCCGGCGCGGCCGACGCTGCGCTGGTGCGCGCCATCCGCGCCGAAGATCTCCAGCGTGCTCGTCCCCCCGTTCGCCACCACGATCCGGCCGTCGCCCAAGCGTACGGCGCCCATCACCTGGTAGAGCCCCGGCCCCTTCCCCGCCTCCGCGCCGGTGAGGTCGAGCTCGGGGCGATCGGCCACCCGCCACGCGATCTCCGACTCGCCGCCGTGGTGCTCGACGATGCGGACGCCGGCGCTGTCGCGCGTGGCCGTGCCGGGCTTCGCATCCGCCTCCGTCCTGCATCCCGCCAGGACGGGGAGGAGCAGGAGCCCGAGCGCGAACCGCCTCATCGCCGCGCGGAGAGGGCGCGCAGGCGGGCGGCCATCCCCTCCAGCACCCGCGCGTCGGCCGACGCGGACGGCGCGTGGACGGCGGCGGCCGCTCGCCCCATCACGGCCAATTTCTTCGGCAGCAGCACGGTGCCGCCCGACGCGCGGTCCTGCGCGACCAGGCGGGCGAGCGTGGCGCTCGCGACCTCCGCGTTGGTCCGCGCGGGTGGCATGGCGACCGGACCCGGGCTCGTCGCCAGCGGCTCGTCGCACGCGGCTGCGGACAGGGCGAGCGCCGCGGCGGCCGCGAGGGCGCGCGGCTTCGTCGATCTGATCATCGGTCGATCTCCGCTACGGCTTGACGGGCTTGAGCTCGGTGGGCTTGGGGCACGGGATCTCTTCGTAGACGCAGATGTTTCCCGTGCAGACCACGTAGTAGCACTTGGTCTCGTCCTGCGCGGCGGCCTGGCGGGCGGTCGAGGTGATGGCGACCGCCGATCCGGCGACGATCACGGCCAGGCTCAACGCACGGACCATTTGGTGGCGTGACATTCGTCTCCCCTTTCATGGTGATTGCGTGACATGAACTGCGGGAGCGGCGGGCGAGGCGTACAATCTATAGTTCTTCCACACACTTCACGCAAGAAATAGATGAATGGACACAGGTAAGATGAACGGAAGACGCAACTTGTCGGCGCCGACGTCCTCCAGTGGCGCTGAATGCGCTCCAACACGATTTCGCCCCGCATCCCGGCGAAATTCCGGCAACTGGCGCAATCGCATGGGTTTGCGCTAAATTTCATCACAGACCGCACCGATTCGATTCCGCAGCCCCGGCTCGATGCTCCGTATCCCGAACCTCCGCCGACTGACCGCCCTCGCGCTGGTGCCGCTGGCCTGCGCGGCCGTCGCGGCGTGCGAGGCGCGCGGCGTGCGCGAGGGCGCGGCGCAGCCGCCGGGGGTACCGACACAGTTCCGTCCGGAGCGGGCGCCGGGCGCGCAGCGTGCCTACGCTGGCCGCTTCCGGGTGGCGTACTGGCCGATGGACGACACGCTGTTCGCGCGCTGGCAGGACGACTTCCGGCAGGCGCACTTCCTGGAGGACGTGGCCGGCTGGATGAACGACTGGGTGCGGCTCCCCCAGGACGTGACGCTCACCTTCGCGCAGTGCGGCGAGTCGAACTCGTTCTACGAGCCGCGCGACCGGACGGTGACCGTCTGCTTCGAGCTGGTGGACGAGCTGGACCAGATGTTCGCCGACGACCGCGACCGCGACCAGGCGGTGAACGATGCGCTGCTCTTCACCACGCTGCACGAGGTGGGACACGCGCTGGTGAACGTGCTGGACCTGCCCGTCACTGGGCGCGAGGAGGACGCCGTGGACCAGCTGGCGTCGCTCATCCTGGTCGACGGCGCGGAGGACGGCGACGAGGCGGCGGTCAACGGCGTGCGCGGCCTTCCCGACGACGACCAGCTCGACGACCTGGCCTTCGCCGACGAGCACGCGCTGAACGGGCAGCGCTTCTACAACGTGCTCTGCCTGGTCTACGGCCAGGACCCCGACGCGTACGCAGACTGGACGCACGACGGCACCCTGCCGCCCGAGCGTGCCGAGCGCTGTCCCGAAGAGTACGAGCAGACACGCGCGAGCTGGCAGAAGCTGCTGGGGCCGTATCTGCGCGGGTGAGTGCGAAAGTGCGATGGTGCGAGAGTGCGGAAGTGCGGAAGTGCGCTGGCCCGGCGCATCGGGCCGGCGTTTTCGTTTTCGGTAGATGGATCGCGGTTCGCCGCCAATTTCCGCGGCGGCGCTACAATCACGCGTTCAACAGATCAAGGGAGATCAGATGACGATGTCGTTCCGGCTCGCCGCGGCGTGCGCGGCGGTGATGGCGATTGCGGCGCCGGCGGGCGCGCAGTCGCTGCAGCAGCGCGAGCTTCCGCCCGCCGAGCGGATGCTGCGGACGTTCGAGGAAGACACGCGCGCGGGGCGCACCATGGGCCCCGACGGCGAGGCCGCCGTGCAGTACGCGCTGACGCACATGCCGCAAGTCGAGCCCGCCAAGCTCGACTCGATCCTCGCCGGGCTGGAGCGGATCGCCCTGACCTCCGACGCGCGCCTCTCGCGGGTGCGCGCGGTGATGCAGCTCGGGCGCGACTCCACCGGGTTCGAGCGGATGCTGCGGATCTACCGGGCCTCCGCCGCGCACCCCGAGGTGCGCGACATGGTGCTGTCCACCATCGACACGCCGAAGGAGCCGCAGCAGCTCCAGGCGCTCATCACGCTGCTGCGCGGGATCGTGGTGGCGCCGGCCGGGCAGGAGGATTTCGAGGGCGCGTCGGTCGAGGCCATGCGCCAGCTGTACGCGCTCAAGGCGCCCGGCATCGCCGCGCTGCGCGACCTGCACGCAAAGAACCTGGCGCGCAACCCCGAGGTCCGCGCGCTGCTCGCGAGCTGGGCCCGCCAGGACTTCAAGCTCCAGGAGAGCGGCCCGGGACGGTAAGGCCGGATCGGCGGTTTTTGTAGCGCGACGATGCGAGTGAACTCGCGGCTACAACAACACGCAGTCCGCCTTCGCAGACTTCACCGGCGGGAGATTCTCGCTCGCGTTGCGGGCGTCGTCGCGCAAGCCGGCGCGAACACCAGGCGCGCCCCGGAAGAGACGTCATCCTGAGGGAGGCGCCGCGCCTAAGTCGCGTCCGCACTGGTGGTTGGCGCCGACCGAAGGATCTATGGCAGGCATCCGAGCGACAGCCTGGCTATCGCTTGGATGCTGGTTATAGATCCTTCGGCCTGCGACCATCCTCGCACTTCGTGAGGACGGTCTGGCCGGCCTCAGGATGACGTCTTTCGACGTCGGAGCAGCACCACAAACGGCGGAGGGCCCGCGGACGGATCCGCGGGCCCTCCGTTCTCCATCTCCATCCCCCTACTGCTGGTCGGCGGGGATGACGTCTACGCGCTCGGTCTTGCCGCGGCCGAAGGTCTCGGGGGTGTACATCTCCTCCGCGCGCGGCGGCGGGACGATGAAGCGGCCCGGCGTGGTGGCCCGCGCCACGTAGCTGTACGTGTACGTCCCCGCGGGGAGGAAGGTCGTGAAGGCCTCGGCGCGGTCGTCGCGCAGGTTCTGGTGCTGGTACCAGTACGCGCGCCACCACCAGTCGTACGTCAGCGGCCGAGCCGTGCCACCCTCCGGCGCCACGTCCTGCGTCCCCTGCAGCTCCGGGTTCACCGGCTCGAACCCGGCGGGAAGCGGATCCACCAGCGCCACGTGCAGCCGCCGCGACGGCGCCGTCATCGTCACCGTCACCCGCACGCGCGCGCCGGCCTTCACCCGCCAGTGACCGTCCGATCCCAGCACCACGTCGCGCTGGTCGTCCACGCCCTCGTAGGTGCGGCTCACCACGAAGCCGGCGTCCAGCGGCAGCAGGTCCAGGTCGCGCGGGGCGTAGCGCAGCCCCGCGCGGTAGTAGAGCCGACCCGGCCCTTCCTTCCCGATCGTCAGCGAAGACGGCCGCTCCTGCTGCAGCGTCTGCATCGGCACCGAGACGAGCCAGCGGTCCGTCTGCCGGCCGGTGAACTGGTGGCTGCCCGCGAAGCGCTCGCCCAGCCAGACGCGCGCGACGAACTCGGGCGTCTGCCCCTCGAACGCGTGGAAGTAGCGGTCCAGCGCCACCAGCACCCACCCGTTCTCCTGTGTGTTGTCCCACCGCCCGCGCACGCGGTGGCCCAGCAGCCCGCGCACCGTCTTGGGGATCAGCGGGTTGTCGGGCTGCGCGCCGATCAGCGCCTCGAGCACCACGCCGTCCGTCCTCCGGTTGCTGTGCAGCAGCAGGTACTCGCCCTCGCTGTAGTGCGTGGTGAAGGTCGCGGTCGCCGCCGTCTCCGTCGCGCGGTTGTTGATGAAGCGCAGCAGCGTGTCGCGCTGCGCCGCCAGCTCCGCCTTCCCCGTCGCGGCGGAGAGGAGCCAGCCGGCCTCCTCGGTGGTGATGGAGTCGCGCGGGGCGGTGGCCATGAAGCGCCGCACCCCGTCCGCCGCCGTGGCGTCGCCCATCCGCGCGCGGACGTAGAGCGCGTAGGCGTGGAGCGCGCGGCGCACGTCCGCCGGGTACTCGCGCGGCAGGCTGCCGGGGATGGTGCGCAGGTAGGCGATCGAGCGCTGCATCACCTGCTGCGGCACCTCGTATCCCTTCTCCCGCGCCCGCTGCAGCGCGTGCGCCGCGTGGATGCTGACGTAGGGGAACGACGGCTGCCCCGCGCGCCAGAACCCGAATCCCCCGTCGGAGTTCTGCCGCGCGGCCAGGTCGCGCACGTCGCGGTCGACGGACGCGCGCAGCGCTTCGGGATCGGGGAGCTCCTCGGTGCGGAAGGCGTACAGCACGTCGCGCAGCGCGGTCACCCCCAGCATCCGCGAGGCGATCTGCTCGGCGCACTCGTAGGGGTAGCGGACGAGGTAGAGGAGCGCGTCCGTCAGCTCCTGCAGCGCCGTGGACGAGGTCGTGACCTCCACCCCGCCGAACGCGGGGATGGCGTCCATCGGCACCTGCAGCGGCAGCGTCTCGGCGCTGTCGCCCGCGAAGGTGCCGTAGGTGGCGAACGCCTCGGCGGTGGCCGGCGTGTAGACCGGGAGCCGGCCCTCCGCCGCGTCGGCCAGCGTCGCCGACGCGGCGGCCACCTGGAAGCGCGCCTCGCCCGCGCGCGCCGCCTCGGCCGCCAGCCGCACCTCCACGCGGTCGTGCGCGGGGACGGTCACGCGCCGCCCCGTCTCCGTCACGTTCACCCCCAGCGCCCGCGCGGCCACGTCGACTTCCAGCGGCCTGCCGGTCTGGTTCTGGATGACGATGGGAAGCTCGAAGCGGTCGCCCCAGTTCAGGAAGCGCGGCGCCGACGGGCGCACCATCAGCGGCTGCCGCGCGGTGATCCCGCTCTCGCCCTTGCCGTAGCGCGTCCCCCCGTCGACGGCGACGGCGGTCACGCGGTAGCGGGTGAGGTTGGACGGCAGCTTGAACGGCACCACCGCGCGCCCGTCGGGACCCGTGCGCACCGTGGGCGCGAACACCGCCAGCGCGTCGAAGTTGGTGCGGATGGCGATGGGCGCCGGCCCCGCGCCCGGCGGGGACGGAGGCGGCGGCGGGGGAGGAGGAGGAGGCGGCGGGGGAGGCGGCGGCGCGTTGGCGTCGCGGGCGGCGGCGCGGGCCTCCGCCGCCACCAGCGGCTGCTGCCCGGCCATCGCGTTCGCCTCGATCATCCCCCGCATCAGCGCCAGCCGCACGGGCACGAGGGAGATGCGGAGCGGCGCCGGCGCGTCCTCGCCCACCGTCACCGGCGTCCGCACCGTCACGTATCCTTCCATCACCGCCACCACCGCCACCTGCCCCGAGGCCACGCCGGTGAAGCGGAAGCGGCCTCCCACGTCCGTCTTCAGCGTGTCGCGCGACCCCTCGAGCACCACGCTGGCGCCGGCGAGGTAGCCGCCGGTGCGCGCGTCCACCACGCGCCCGACGATGGTGTGCGGCTCGGGCGCGTAGTCGGGCGCCTCCACCTTCACCAGGTCGCGCAGACGCATGTCGGTCACGCCCGGCGAGCGCGAGGGATAGAAGCTGGCGAGCGGATCGGCGATCTCGTAGCCCACCAGCGCCAGCACCGCCTCGTCCACCACCGCCAGCGCCACCTCGGCGTTGGGGACGGGGCGGCCGGCGGCGTCGAGCACCTCGATCCCCACCGCCGTCTGCGCGTCGGGCGCCGTGGCCGTATCCCGCGGCAGCGCCTTCACCGCCAGCGCGCGACTGACCGGGGGGACGAGGAGATTCGTCATCCCCGCCGCGTAGAGCACGCCGCGCGCGCCCTCGCCGTGGCGGCCGTCGGAGGCGCCCACTAGGTCCAGCTGCACCCAGACGTTCGGCATGTCCGCCGCGGTGATGGGGACGGTGACCACGGAGGTCGCCCCGTCCAGCCGCACCTCGTCCGTCCGCACCAGCCCGTTGCGCCGCAGCGTCAGCAGCCCGCGCGCGGGGACGAACGAGGTGCGGACCAGGATCTTCGCCGTATCCCCCACTGCATACGTCTTCTTGTCGGGGACGAGCTCCACGCTGCGCTCCGTCCCCTCGCCCGGGCGCATGGTGAAGCCGCCGCGGCCGGCCACCCAGATGGTCAGCGTCGTCTCCGCCGTCCGCCCCTGCAGGTCGGTGGTCGACGCGGTGATGTCGTACGACCCCGGCTGGTCGGCGCGGAACACGCAGCGCGACGGGCTGGTCCCCGACTGCCGCGTGCACCGCACCGTGTCGCCGACCACCTCCTGCCACTCGCCGCCGCGGTTCTCCCACGAGCGGCGGACGGCGCGCAGCTCCAGCGTGCGCCCGGAGACGGTGTTCCCGTCGAGATCGACGGCAATCGCGTCCACGTCGATCGAATCCCCCGCGTTCAGCCACGCGCGCCGGGGACGGAGGCCGACGTAGATGGCGGCGGGGTGCACGAGCATCGACGCGTCGGCCGACCAGGTCTGGCGGTTCACGTCCGTCACCGTGGCCTGCGCGCGCACCGCGTACGGCCGCGGGGGAACGCCGGCGTCGAAGGAGACGCGCAGCACGTGCTCGCCCGACGGGCCGGTGACGCCGTCCAGCATCTGCACCCGCGCCTGCCCCATCGGCCGGTAGACGCCGCGCAGGAAGGCGGGGGCGGAGCCGAAGGCCCACTCCTCCCACCCCGGCGGGGTGAAGAAGCCGGGCACCGCCGTCACCACCCAGTGCACCGGCGCGGAGGGAAGCGGCCCGCCCGCGAAGTACGCCGCCCGCACGGTGACCTCGGCGCTGCCGCCGATGAAGTGCGGCCCCTCGCTGGCCTGCGCGGTGACGGTGAACTCGGGCCGGCGGAACTCCTGCAGCGTGTACTGCACCGACCCGGTGGTCCCCCGCAGCCCCGGCTCGGGATGCAGCAGCTCCACCTGCACGTACGTCGATCCCAGGTTGCTCCCCGCGGGCGGAGTGAACGAGGCGTCGAAGCCGCCCAGCGCCGTCAGCGCCGACCGTCCCCGCGCCACCTCGTTCCCCTGCCCGTCGTAGGCCAGCCACGCCACGCTGTCCGCCGTACCCGGCCGCATCAGCGACAGCTCGCCCGTCTTCCCCGCGCCCAGCCGGCGCACCCATCCCTTGAAGCGCACCGTCTCGCCCGGCCGGTACAGCCCGCGGTCGGTGAAGGTGAACCAGACCGCGGTGGGGCTGGGCTCCGTCCTCGCCCAGCTGCCGTAGCCGCTCATCCCCGGCGCCAGGAACGCCGCGTCGTCGCCGCGGCGGACGATCAGCAGCGGCTTCTGCGCGCCGCTCGCGGGGAGCGGCAGGGTGGCCGCGCCGCGCGCGTCCGTCGTCGCCGCCGCGTCGGCCGGGGCGATCCGCACCGCCGCGCCGGCGACGGGGGCGCCGTCGACCAGCGACGTGGCCCAGACGGTCATGTCCGCGTTGTCGCTCATCGCGGCGATGCCGATCTTCGTGGCCTGCACCCAGGTGTAGACCGCCTGGTTCCGCTCCCAGTCGCTGTTCCCCTCCACCGCCTCGACGGCCACGACCGCGTTCCCCACCCCGTTCGTGAGCGCGGGGGTGACGTCGATGCGCACCTCGCGCGACTCGCCCGGGTCGGTCTCGACGGTGATGATGCGGTCCACCACCGGCGTTCCCGGCAGCGAGCGGCGCCCCCGGTCGTCGCGCGTCTGCCCGGGCTGGAACTCGTACCAGTCCTCCGGCCGCACGCGATGGATGCGGAGGTGGAGCCGCCGGTGGGTCATCACCGTCAGCGAGACGCCGGGGGTGGCGAGGGGGTCGGGGACCACGATCCCCGACGGCCCGGAGAGGAAGGCGGAGGGGACGCCCACCTCGAAGCGGATCGGGCGCGTCCCCCCCAGCGTCTGCCCGAATACGTCGCGGATGGCGGGATCGAGGCGCACGGTGTAGCGCGTGTTCGCCTGCGTCTCGCCGGTGATGACGATGGTCGATCCCGACGCCCACGCCTGCATCCCCGGGATCGCGGGGGTGACGGTGACCATCGACGGGCGGAACGCCGCCTCGTCGAGGGGATTCGTCATCTCCACGTAGAACGCCTCGCCCGGCCGGCTGCCGCCGTTCTCGCCGTCGACCTTCAGCGGGCCGTAGGTGTGGAACTCCCAGTACTGCGCCCGCTCGCTCGGCCGCGGCCCCTCGGCGGAGGGGACGCGCGGACCGACGGTGACCGTGACCGCGGCGTTGCGCGGGAGCGGGTCGACGGCGCGAAACGCCAGCCACCGCCCCGGCTCCTGGCTGTCGAGCACCTCCTTGAGCCCGCTGGAGTCGGCCGCGATCTCCTGCGCCGTGGCCATCCGCACCGGCCGCGGCCGCCCGTTCGCGCGCAGCACGATCGTCCGCAGCACCGCCGCGGGGTCGATGCGCTGGTCGAAGGCCACCGCCATCACCGGCGTCAGCCCCTCCGACTCGCTCTGCGGCAGCGCGCCGATCGCCTTCGCCGGGGTGGTGGAGAAGGTCCACCGCACCGGCTCGGCCAGCGGCAGGCCGGACGTCCCCCGCGCGCCGGCGGGGACCTCCACCGTGTAGGTGGTGGCCATCGGCAGCCGTCCGCCCGGCTCGAACTTGAGCGTGCGCACGTCGATCCACCGCCACCGCCCCGCCGGCTGCGGGGTGATGCGCGCGGGCACGGCCTGCGCGGCCACGTCGCCGACGGAGCCCAGCGGCACCATCGGCTGCGAGAAGGTGATGGTGACCTCGGCGCCGGTCGTCACCTCGCCCTCGGGCGCGCGGCGGATCACCCCCAGCGCCGCGGCCGGCTGCGCGCCGGGGCGGACCGGGCGGCCGACCGTGGCCGTGTCGCGCGGGGGAAACGGCTCGGCCACCGTCCGCCCCGTGCGCGGCGGCGCCAGCGTCTGCGCGGGGAAGAAGAACGAGTCCGCCGGCGTCGCCGGGGCCGTGAGCGGGCCCAGGCGCGCGAGCAGGCGCTGCGACTCGGCGGAGGTCAGCAGCCGGCCGGTGGCCGCGCGCGGGCGCGCGGCGGCGTCGGCGGCCATCAGCGCCGACTGCAGCCGGAAGCGCAGCCCCGACGAGTCGGCCATCACCACTCCGGGCGGGGGCGCGTAGCGCGCGTAGAGCGCGGGGATGGGCTCCGGGCGCTGCGGCTGCTGCGCGCCGGCCGCGGAGGGGAGCGCCGCGGCCGCCAGCAGCGTGGCCGCGAGGGTGGAACGATGGATCGAAGGCATGGAGGGTGGGTTCCGGGTCACGGCAAGCGCCGGGGGAGAGGCGGGTCTCCCCCGGCGCGTCGGGGAGGGGTTCTACGATTCAGCTCACACGTTGCAGCGCTCGGCCATGCGCACGGCCATCCCCTGGAACACGCGCACGGTGGAAGGGCCGATGGAGGCGCGGCGGTAGGTGCCGCGCGGCTGCTGCACCACCATCAGCCGCGAGCGCACGCCGATCACCGCGTTGGCGCGCAGCTGCCAGGCCGACCACTGCAGCTGCTCCATGGAGATGCCCTGCACCTCGGTCAGCCGCTTCATCCCGCATTTCGGCGCCTGCCCCACGTAATAGACGGCCACCTGGGTGGGCTCGGCCACCCCCCCGGCGGCCAGCGCCTCGTCGCCGGCGCTGGGCGCGGATGCACAGGCCACGAGCGGCGCCGCGGCCAGCACGGCGAGAGTGGAGTGGTGCTTCATCTGCACCTCCTGGCGGGGGATGACGCGGCGGATCGCCGGCGTGCTTCAGGAGAGGAAGCGCGCCCGGACGTCCGGGGGTGGAAGCATGCATGCTTCGGTCCGCCCGAAAAACCGGTAGCGGTTGCGGGCCACGCGGTCGTAGACTAAGTCGGCCACCACGCGGGGGATCGCCGCCAGCGGCCAGAGGACCGGCCACGGTGCGTCCATCCGCCGCGCGATGCGCAGCGCCGCGCGCGACCTGGTGTAGGCGCGCCCGCCCTCGACCAGCACGACGGTGTCCATCTCGCCGGTCGGCAGCCCGTGCCGCTCCAGCAACGCGCGTCCGGCGTCCGACTGCAGCGCGGCGAAGCGGAAGCGCCCGCGGCGGTCGTGGCGCAGGATCAGCTGCACCGAGCGGTTGCACAGCCCGCAGGTGCCGTCGTACAGCACCAGCGGTCCGTCCACCTCCGGCACGCGCGGCTCGGTCATCGCCTCGCTCCGCTACGATCGTTCGTCACCACGACAATCTACCCACCGCCACCCCGATTGTCCCGCACCACGTTTCGCCGCCATGGGAGAACGGAGGGTGAAAGATGATTCTGACGCACTCTCGTCCGGCGGTGTCGCCAACGGCCCGCATCGACCGCCAGCCAGGACGTGGAGATTCCTCAGCGACGATCCATCCGCGCGGCGACAGTGTCCGTCCGCTGGCGCATAAGTAGCGCATCTGCAACGGGTTGAGGCTCTCCTGAAGTCTTGACGACCTGCTCGGAGATGCGCATCGTTCCGCACGAACCTTTCATCCCCACGCCGGACGAGACGCCATGGCGACGCTCGCTCACCCTCGCACGGACGGCTTCGGCCGGCGCGACATCTCCGCAGAATCCGCGGCGGTGCTCGACCGGGCGATGCGCGTCGCCCGGAGCCATGTCCGGCCGCGGCGCGGCGTCGCGCGGCTGCTGCTGGGGCGGCGCGCCTCGGCCGCGGCGCTGATCCGCCGCTACCGGCTGCGTGGTGCCATCCTCGCGGCGTATGAGCGGATTGCGCGCGAGCTCGGCCCGCCGCGCGTCGAGATCACCGCCGAAGAGAGCGCCGGCGAGGTGTACGTGGCGATGGACTGCTGGACCGACGAGCCGGACGTCGACCGCGTGATCGACGTCGAGGACGCCGTCCAGCGGCAGGTACACGCCGAGCTGGGCGACAGGCGCTGGCTGCGACTTCTCGTCACCATCAACCCCGGCCCTGCCCGATTCTCCACGTGACCTTCGACGCCGAGCTCTGGCTGCAGGTGGCGGAGGTCTGCTGCATCCCCATCCCCGAGGTGGATCGCGAGGCGCTCCTCCGCACCGCCGTCAACCGCGCGTACTTCGCCGCGCTGCTGTCCGTCAAGCTGCGGATCGAGGCGGCACAGGGAAACGGCACCGTTCCCCGTTGGCAGACGCACGAATCCATCCTCCAGGCGGTCCGCACGGGCGGCGCGCCGTTCCGCACCATCCACGCGGAACTCGAGCGGCTGCGGCGATTCCGTGCGCGCGTGGACTACGAGCTCGAGGGCGAGCCGCTGATGCCTGACGTGGTCCACAAGGAGGTCCGCGCAGGAAGACGGCTGATCCGCAACCAGATCAAGGCGCTTCCCGAGGCCATGTTCCGCCGCCTCTCCGTCCCGCGCGGCTGACGCCCTACCGCCCTACCGGCGCGAGCCGCGGGCTCGGGCCGCTTCCTCGGCGGCTTCCTCCGCCTCGTCCTCGTCCTTCAGCGTCACGCAGGCGGCGCTCGCGCCGATGGTGCACGACGCGTCGATGGCGTGCAGGGTGGCGCGCCAGCCTCCGTCCACACGCTCCAGCACCGTGTAGCCGAATGCGCGCTCCTCGGTGTAGCTGGACAAGGTCACACCGTCGATCGCGGTCGGCGCGGGAATGGGATCGTTGCGCGCGGTGCCGCCGTTGCCGGCCAGCAGCACCGGCGTGCGCGCCATCGCGAACCCGATCAGCTCCCAGATGTGGATGTGGCCGACGAGCGAGAGCCCGATCTGCGGCGGGAGCGCCGCGCTCCCGTACGCCCGCCGCACCGCCGCCTGCAGGACGAACGATCCGGTCGAATCGGGGTTCGCCGTCGTCCCGTACACGTCGAGGTCCTTCGCCCACACGGGGACGTGCGTCACCAGCCACGAGGGCCCGGCGGCCAGCGGCGCCATCTTCCGCAGCTGGTCGGCGTAGAAGGGGATCGCCTGCGTGGAGTCGATCCCCCCGCCCGGCGCGGCCCAGCACGCGCCCGAGTACCACGGCGCGCACGAGGTGTCCAGGATCAGCACCCGCCCGACCCCCCGCACCCGCACGGCCACGGGGTTGGTCACCTGCGCGCACCCCGACGCGGGGAAGGGCCCGGGGTCGAAGAAGCGATACCATCCCCGCCCCCCGCGGGTGCAGTCCTCGTGGTTGCCGCGCGCGAGGACCCAGGGCGCCGACTCGAGCAGCCGGCGGCCGGGCGCCAGGAAGTCGGCCTCCCAGGTGGGCCAGTTGTCGCCGCAGGGCTGGAATTGCCCCGTGCACCGCTCGCGGTAGATGTAGTCGCCCACGTGGATCACCAGCTGCCCGCCCGCGCGCGCCGCGTCGTCGGCCACGCGGCCGAAGGGCCACTGCAGCGGGTCGGCGCAGTCCTGCTGCTGCGCGCGGCAGCCGGTGTCGCCGATCACCGTTACGCGCGACACGCTGTCGGGCGCGGCGAAGGTGTCGCCCGCCATCACCCGCCGCCGCACGCCCGCGGGGAAGGTCCACTCGCACACGCGCACGGCGAAGGCGGTGTCCGGCTCCGCGCGCACGCGTGTCGGCGCGGGGCAGCGGCGGGCCGGCGGCAGGATCATCCGCACCTGCCACGCGCCCCCGGCCGCCGCCTGCACCCACGCGTACAGCGGCCGCCCCTGCGCGCGGGACTGCGCGGCGGCGGGCGCCATCACCATCGACAGCAGCGCGGCGGCGGGCGCGAGCACGCGCATCGCCCTGGACGGGAAGCTCATGGGGGATCGAATCAGCTGGGGATAAACTGCAGAGGAAGAGATTCAGAATCTCCACAAACCTTGAATCACCCCAACGTACGAAGCGGATCGGGCGGATTCAAGCGATTCGGATGGATCGTCGCCGGGAGGAAATCCGGAAAACAAGGCACAGAGAACTCGCCGCAGTCCTCTGTGCCTCTCTGTTCCCTCCGTGTCCTCTTTGTGAAATTCAAGAAAATCCGTCCCGGCGCGGAAACGGTTCGTCCCCGCGGACTTGATCCGGAGCGGCGGCGAACGCATCGTGATGCGCCCACCTCGAGAAGCGCGCGCCCGCGGCGCCGGCGACGGAAACGAATCGCCTGGGCGGGGCGTCTTTTCCGTGCACGCGCGCATATTCAGCGGATGCGAACGCACGTTCGCGAAACGGGGAACATCCCCGGGCGCGCGACGTATCAGCCCCGTCTTCCCTCACCCTCAACCGACCTCACCGATGACAGGCAGCAACACTCGTTCGCGTGCGTGGCTCCGCGGCGTCGCGCTGGGCGTGGCGCTGGCGGCGGCGGCCGCGCCGGCGCTGGGCGCGCAGCAGCCGAAGGAGCTGGGCATCGACACCGCCGGCTTCGACCGCGGCGTGCGCCCGCAGGACGACTTCTACCGCTACGTCGCCGGCGGCTGGATGCGCACCTCGCAGATCCCCGCCGACCGCACCAGCTACGGCGCGTTCGTCACCCTCTTCGACCGCAGCGAAGCCGCCATCCACCAGATCCTGGACGAGGCGGTGGCGGCGCGGAACCCCGCCCGCGGCTCCGACACCCAGAAGCTGGGCGACCTGTACGCCAGCTTCATGGACAGCGCGCGGGTGGAGTCGCTCGGCATCACCCCCATCCAGGCCGACCTGGCGCGCATCCGCGCGGTGACCAGCGCGTCGCAGTACCCCGCGCTCTTCGCCTGGGCGCACCAGATGGGCGTGCCGGCGCCGTTCAGCAGCGGCGTGCAGCAGGACCTCAAGCAGTCCGACCGCTACGCCTACTACCTGGGCCAGAGCGGGCTGGGGCTTCCGGACCGCGACTACTACCTGCGCGACCACCCGCGCCTGCAGGCCGCGCGCGAGGCGTACGTGACCTACATGGAAACGCTGCTGCGCCTGGCCGGCGAGCCCGACCCCGCGGGCGCCGCGCGCCGCGTGATGGCGTTCGAGACGCAGCTGGCCCAGCGCCAGTGGGACCAGGTGCGCAGCCGCGACCGCGACCAGATCTACAACAAGAAGACGATCGCCGAGCTGCAGCAGCTGGCGCCGCGCTTCGCGTGGGCCGAGTACCTGCGCGCCGGGGGGATCAACACCACCGACGCCATCGTCAGCGCGCCCAGCTACATCGCCGGGCTCGACAGCGTGCTGGCGGCCACGCCGGTGGCCGACGTGAAGGCGTACATGCTGGTGCGCGTGCTCAACGACGTGGCGCCCTACCTGAGCAGCCCGTTCTCCAACGCGTCGTTCCAGTTCCGCGGCCGCACGCTGGGCGGCGCGCAGGAGCAGCGCCCGCGCTGGAAGCGCGGCGTGGCGCTGGTGGAGGGCGCGATGGGGCAGATGCTGGGCAAGGCCTACGTCGAGCGGAACTTCCCGCCCGAGCACAAGGCGGCCATGCAGCGGCTGGTGCAGAACCTCCTGACCGCGTTCGGGCAGGGGATCGACTCGCTGGCCTGGATGAGCCCCGCGACCAAGGCGCAGGCGCACGACAAGCTGAGCCACATCACGGTCAAGATCGGCTACCCCGACAAGTGGCAGGACTACTCGGCGCTGCAGGTCACCCGCAACGACCTGATGGGCAACCTGCGGGCGGTGGCGCGCTACCGCTGGAACCGCCAGACCGGGCGCCTGGGCCGGCCGGTGGACCGCACCGAGTGGGGGATGACGCCGCAGACGGTGAACGCGTACTACAACCCGACGAACAACGAGATCGTGTTCCCCGCGGCCATCCTGCAGCCGCCCTTCTTCAACCCGGCGGCCGACGACGCGGTGAACTACGGCGGGATCGTGGCGGTGATCGGCCACGAGGTCAGCCACGCCTTCGACGACCAGGGGAGCAAGAGCGACGGCGCCGGCAACCTGCGCAACTGGTGGACCGACGCCGACGCGGCCGCCTTCAAGCAGCGCACCGACGCGCTGGCCGCGCAGTACGACGCGTACACCCCGCTCGAGGGGATGCACGTGAACGGCCGCCTGACGCTGGGCGAGAACATCGGCGACCTGAGCGGGCTGGCGGTGGCCTACCGCGCCTACCGCGCGTCGCTGAACGGGCAGGAGGCGCCGGTGATCGGCGGGTTCACCGGCGACCAGCGCTTCTTCCTGGGGTGGGCGCAGGTGTGGCGCACCCTCTACCGCGAGGAGGCGCTGCGCAACCAGATCCTCACCAACCCGCACTCGCCGGGCGAGTACCGCGCGAACGGCCCGCTGGTGAACAACGAGGCGTTCTTCCGCGCCTTCGGCGTGAAGGAGGGCGACAAGATGTACCGCCCCGCCGACCAGCGCGTGGTGATCTGGTAAGCACCGGTTCGAGGTGAAGATGCACACCGGCCCGGGTCCTTCGCGGACCCAGGCCGGTTCCTTTTCGATCGA